>NZ_JBFSSD010000047.1:0-38738 GCF_041466145.1 Vibrio sp. 10N.239.312.D08
AGTATCGCGAAATGAGTAAGAATTACATTTTTCGAGAGTTAGAGTGCCAAATGACCAAGGAAGAGGTCGCTGAACGCTGTTTTAAAACTGTGAGGACTGTCACGGGTTGGGATGAAGGAAAACCGATACCACCTGAGTGTAAAAGGCTTATGCGTATGGCAAAAGGTCGGGAACAGTTCAAAATGTTATACGACCGAATGGAACTCCCAACTGGACAAATAGTTAAGCCACAACAAATCCTAGCAGGGATTGCGCTTTTGGGGATTCAATCAAAGCTTGAAATCAAGACTTCTACTCACTTAATGAAAATAGCTCGTGCTATAGCTAAGATCATGTAACTCTTTACATAAACCACTGTTATTTAAAGTTTCTCAACATATAATCGATGGGGTAAGTGTGCTGTATAGGAAGGTTCTGGTTCATTTATCAGAGTCTTTCTATCTAGGTTTCGATGACAATGTCTATAAGCTTGATAAAAGGCTTTTTTTTGTATTGAAGCAAGAGCCCTCCATAAATTGCTAGGAGTTATGAATTGAGCCGTTTTGAGCCGTTGTATAAATTTCGGGAAGTTAACAAATACAGTTTAAGTTCAATCGCTGAGAACACATTGTGGTTTTCACATGTGGATGATTTCAATGATCCTTTTGAGTTGTTTTACAAAATAATTTCTGGAATCAACTTAGATAATATGGACGATGCTCTTGAGGTCTACCTTAGCTACGCAGAAAAGAATCAGATGTCCAATGCAGACTTTAAGAATGGATTTCTTAAAACTCTGGCTACGTTAGATGAAGAGGCGAAGTATTCCATCATTGAGAAGATATCGGACACGATAAAACCTCTACAAGACGACAAAATCCACAAAGTTAAATCAGATAACAAAATCTTTAGCCTATCTTTTGCAAACGATCATCCTTTGCTTTGGGGTCATTACGCTAATGGTCTAAAAGGGATGTGTATTGAATATGACTTCAATAAGCAAAAAAAACCACTCAATATCGGCTACTGTCCAGTAGATTACTTGGATAAACCATTCACGATAAACGTACTTAACTTATTGAAAAATAATACTGATATATCTATTTACGGTAATGAGATATTTGCGACTAAAAATGAAGTTTGGTCTTACGAAGAAGAGTTTCGGCTAGTATCTGAAAATGAAGTTATGCCTGAAAACAAATACCAGTTGAGCGAAGATGTTATTAGTTCGATTATCATTGGCGAAAAAATGTCTGTTGAAGACCAATTAAAAGTCAAAAGCACAATCGGTGATAGGAATATCAAATTGTATAAAGCAGTCGCAGTTCCATCTGATTTCAGAATTGATATTGTCGAATACGAAGACTAGTAAGCAAAAGCAATGTCAGTTAATTGCTGTTGCTTATGCCGAATTTACCCCCGTGATACATAACGGGAAAAAGCAAAAATACACGGGTAGCTAAAGGTTAAATATAACGTTACAGGGTCACCGCTAGGTTGAGGAGCACTAGCCCTAATTTAAAAGTTTTTGGGTGGAAGATTAAGTGACACGGAGTGCCACTTAGGAATGAGTAAGATTATACGCCGTTAAAAACAGGCAGAGCTTCGAACATGACTAATACGTTGATAACAATGATGCCCACACCGTAAATGAATACCCCAATCAACACCAACTCTCCTCCAGGTACTCGATAAGGTTTCGCTTGCTGATGTTGTTCGTCGTTATTTTCTTGGTTGTTAGAAATAGCTTTCTGTAACCTAGATTTTCTAGCTAGCAATGCCGGTACGATACACGCCCAAATAGCCGCGGCCGATGCGGCATAACCAATTGCGGCTAGAAAACCGAAAGGAAAGAGAAGAGAAAAAATCAGCGGCGGAATAAATGTGACCGCCCAAGTTTTGGTTCTGCCTTTTGAACTCGCATCAAATTGGAATAAATCGGCTAAAAAATCGAATACCCCCAAGCCAACCCCTATAAAGCTCGACAAAATAGCGGCCGCGGAAAAAGCGCTAATGACATTTGATAACGTTTCTTCTGCTAAGACAGATTTTAGGCTAATGAGTAAGGTGTCTATATTGCCACCTTCGGCAATGATAGGTCCGAAATTTACTCTTGGTAAGTTCCCATAAATACTCATTAACCAAACAGTGTAAGTAAAAAGAGCAATGATCGTTCCGCCCATGATGGCTTTTTGTGCAAGCCTTTCCTCACGGTAGTAATCTCGTAATGTTGAGACGCTATGGTGGTACCCAAACGCGGTCAAGGTAATGGGAAAAAAGACCCACACGTATTGCGCATACTCAAATTTCAGATGAGCAGTATCAAGCAAAGTACTGAGGTTGACATTAAACCAAAGGCCTACGGTGCCAAAGCTAAAGCTAATGATCATAAACAGCATTAAGACTATCGAAATACGGTCGACCATTTTTGTTGAATGCCAAACTAGCCCAGAAAAGATAAAAACGAAAAGGATGGAGGCCAGTTGGGGGGCAATACCAAAATATTCATTCAAAATTAGTCCTGAAGAGGTGATATAGGCATACAGCAAGATCCCCCCGACAAAGTAAATCATTAGGTTATTAAAGAAATTAACCTCTTTACCTAACAAGTCTTTCGTTATGGAAGAGAAAGATGACCGGTAAGGGTAATCTTTTAAAACTTCGAGCAACAAACAGCCACTAGTTGTCATGATAATCATGGTGAAGACCAAAGCCATTAAAGCCCCTATGGTCCAAACTCCAGCCCCAGCGGCTGGGAGCCCAAGCATACCTGCACCAACGCAAATACATGCGACGATACACGCCCCTCCGATAAGTGAAGGCGTCTTCACGGTCATTGATGGTTTCACATTATCCATAACCTGTTTTGTACTATCCATAAATGGTTACCTTTCATTGGTTCGACATTGCTTTTTATATGACCACTACCCGCTTCGTAATGTTGGGCAGAATTTTAAAATCAAAAAAAGCGCTAGAATCAAGGACTCTAGCGCTTAGCTTTTAGAATAAAATAGTAATTACATACTAAATTAGGCACATAATTAGACATGAACCGAATAACGTTCGTCATCGTTTTCATCTGAAGAAAGGTGATTACTCCCATGATTGAGAGAAGTCCTGATCTTTAAAGGCTGCAGCAAGGCCAGTGACCTGCTGCAATCGTAAAACCTCATCTTGGTCCATCCCTAGTTCGTAACAAATTTTATTATTCGTCCAACCCATTCCTTTAAGCTGAATGATCAGGTCTGCTGTGAGCTCTACTTGATGGGAGCCTCGCGCAAGATTATGACGAACAGATGCCGCCATACACTTTTCTTCAGGCAAACTAAGCACCACTGCAGGAATATAGCCCTTTAATACTTGTAGCTCAGGGTGATTCAACAATAATTGATAACGATGAAACCCATCGATGACGACGTATTTTTTCAAGGATGTCTTCAATCGATTAACTAAAATAGGCATGGTTATACCATTTTTATCCATCGACGTTTTTAGGAGCTTACTTTCTGGAGGCGCCATTTTATTTGGGTTGTATTGGTTAGCTTCTATCTCATCAAGTGGGATCATTTCAACATGACAAGCGGGCGGTAAATCAGGAATAAGCTCGATGAGTACTTTGGCCGCTTTATTGTAAATTGCGACCTTGTCAATGGCTTGTTTGTTCGTGTTCTTGATAGGTTTCAACGGCTTCTTGATGCGACGTTGATAAGCTAGAGTAGGTTCACTTTCCATTCGTATCACTCTCTTCTCCATAGAGGGCATGGTATTGTTTTGCTAAGGACTTGTTGTACCCAAAAGAGAGTCCTCGGCACCAATAGTCATTTTTAATCAGTACTTTACAAATCCTTCTCCAACTTGGAACTTGCTTCCTAGATTCCAATTTACTCTCTGCGTAATCAGGGATGCAGGTCACTCCTTTTTGAGGACCGTTTTTACGCCACCACTGTAAGAACTTAAAAATTCGGTCTCGGTAATGTTTTTCTACATGTGGCGGCATGGTTTTCAGAAGGTATTTACTGTATTGCCGGTAGCTAAGTCCCGGTGGTAATTCAAAGCGATAATAACCAAGGATACGCCCCTGGCTTTTTGAGTATCGAGCACCAAAGTTACACCCTTCTACTCTGGCAACCAGTTTTTGCCAGGTATCAGGCTCTAATATTTGATATAGCCAAAGGCCCTTTCTTTGCTCATCTCCAAAAGGTTGGCAAAGTCGCTGCTGTGAAAGAGGGACGCCGGCCTTATGCATTAAGTCGTAAATACGGTTGTAATCCCAATTGAAGCGCGAGTTCGCGACCCAAATATCTGGAGTTTTCCAATCATAAAGAGGGTAAGCCATGTAGACGTCACCCTGCATTTGAGTCGTCCAATATTTATCATCAAATTTCTTTTTGGCGCGATTTTTAATAGTTTTAAAACGATGCAAAGACTCATCCGCTCGTATACCAATGAGTACAGCAATTGGTGTGCCTTTCTTTTGTTGGTACCAATGAGCAAATTTAAAAACGAAATCCTCAAATTCCATGCCTTTATTAAAAAACGGGAGATAATCAAGAGCAGAAATCACACCTTCATGCTGTGGGACTTCCCTGACCCATTGCGCTTTTTTATCAGGGTCCCAACAAAGCCATTTAGGCTGAAATTGTGAAATTGAATTTCTTAAACTAAGCGGTAAGCAAACCCAGTATGGGTTTACTTCGCCACGAAGTACCATACGCTCAATAAAAGCATGAGTTTCGTGGTATTGGGCTTCGAAATCTACGATGAGTACATCAACAGGCAGTCGGCCACGTTTTTTTGATTCTTGGATAGTTAAGTTCAAAAGAACACCAGAATCTTTCCCTCCGGAAAACGAGACATAAAAGTGGCTAAAGTTGTCGAGAAGGTACAATATTCTTTGGCGCGCTCCTTCAAGCACATTGTAATCCTGCTGAATCTTGTCTCGAGAGAAGTAACCTTTTCTTCTTCCCTTAGTAATACTAGGTACGCCCTTGGTAATCATGGGTTCACGAATGTTATTTAACATTCAAACCAAGGTACGTAGATTTCGTGTTTTTTATAAATTAATTATTGGTAATTAATTTAATTTCTAGGTACAGATTTGAAGCCTCATCATAAAGAGCCGCTCTCCCGTTGTGATTTAGGTAAGAACGGCTTGGCTTACATTAAAAACCAAAGTGAAGGTTGCCTCTTAAACCTATAATCCAACTGTCATCGGCTTTTGAGTTAAACGGTAAAGTGTGAAGATATTGCACATTAGGAGTTAACGAGAGAGCCCCCCAATTCATGCGGTAATAGATTTCTGAATTATAAGAATCATCTAGTTCGGCATTAGGTTTAGCCCAACCTAGAGCGATACCAAGCATTCCAGACCCTACCCCACTATATCCTGTGCCAAACACGACCGAAGATTTGTATAGAGCCTCAGGTCCTTGCGCGACCCCGGCTCTGAAAAATGGTATCCATGAGCCGGTTTTATATATGGACGACCAATTTGCGCCATAGTTTTCGCTAGCTTTCTCTTTTGGCCCATCACTGTGCCAAACTGTTAGGTGTGAATTCTTCAAATAAAAATCGTCTTTCGACTCCACCCAACCTATTTCTAGGGACTTAAAATATTGATTATCATTGATGAACTGTTCAACACCATCGAAAGGCTTAGTCGAATCAGCTTTTGCATCAGAGAAACTTGCATAAAAATAATAGTTTTCCGACATCATATGGCGTAGAACGCCGCCGAATGTTGATTCATCTGGGATTGGGATGGAACCGGAACCGGTACTAAACTGTAAGTTAGAAAAACCATAGTAAGGGTTACCCAACTGATAAGTATCAACATAATCAGTCGTATCTAAAAAACCAACCATCATATCGGTAGATTGTTTATTAAAGGTTTGTGTCCAATAAAGATTTGTTAACCTTAAACCTATATCACTAAAAGCTGGTTGGATTAAACCAAACCCTCCGACATTACCCATGACAAATTCAGAGGGCGTACTATCTGTATAACCGTGCTTATGATCAACCCTCAGCTGCAAAGCTCCGGTATCACTCTCTTTTTGGTAAGCTAGCCAATTCAATGTAATCCGTGCAATACCAGCTGCCGCACTGCTGTCTTTGTTCGGCAAGCTCTCACTGGACGTTAAACCAAAAACATAATAATCCACAGCTCCCTTTAGAGCTTTATCTTCAGCCGCATTCGTCAATGTTGGCGTGCCAAAGACAAACATTACGGCTCCCAAAAGCGTTAGCCAAAAACGCTTTGTCTTTTTCGTAAATGGTACATTCTCGCTCATATCAATAACTTCCTGTTGTTGTCATGGTAGTTGTACGGCTCGGCTCAACTTTTGTTAGTCAGAAGGTATTAAGAGGGAGTTGAAAAACGAAATCTTGTAATTAATAGGTAATTTAAGCGCTCGGATTTATCCATTTGTCATACTCATTTATTAAAATCACAAATCCCTCATTTTTAGATACCAACATCAAAAATTGAGGTATATACTATTTCTCATTCCTATACGGAGGCAGAAATGGACAACCAACACACTACAACCACATTTCAAGCGCTTAAAACCGGTGCAGACGCTTACATTCAACGTCGTAATCAACGTTTATTGGCTAATCACCGCAAAGAGTTGCGTAACTTTACTCGAGCAGAAGCATCGGCCTATCTTGGCATTGATGCAAAAACGCTTGATCGCTATGTTACCGCTGCGGCGATAGATCCTCGTCGTCATGAAGACTCGCAATGGTCGATCGATATCGCGGAAATGTACAAGGTACGTAACTTACTGCCGGAAAATCTACGTAAAGACGCTAAGTTCATACGCAGTGAGCAGCAAAAAACGCAAGTGATGGTTATCCAGAACCAAAAAGGCGGTGTTGGCAAAACCGTTTCTGCCGCGACTATCGCATCAGGTTTGGCGACCGAATTTCATCAAGAATACCGTGTTGGTTTAATAGACATGGATGGCCAAGCCACGCTTTCGATGTATTACGCACCCGAAGCCGAGCAAGAAGGTAACTTGTCTGTTGGTGATCTGATGATGAAAACCTTCGATCTTGATGAAGGTGAAACCGTTGAACAAGTTATCTCTGAAGCCTTTCTTGAAACGACTATCCCAAACTTACGCATTCTACCTGCAGCACAAAGTGACCGTGCGATGGAAGGTTGGTTTCATGAGCAAGTGTTCGGCCAAACCTTAGCTTCACCTTATTCACTACTAAAGGACATCATCGATAGCGTTAAAGACGAGTTCGATATCATCATTATCGACACTCCACCTTCGCTCGGCTATGCGACCTTTAACGCGTATTTTGCCGCGACGAATGTAGTGTTCCCGTTATCGATTACAGAGAATGATATTGATGCTACCTGCTCTTACTTCAGCTACATTCCTCAGGTGTGGGCGCTGTTAGAGAACGCAAACCATGAAGGCTACGACTTCATGAAAATATTACTGACTAACCATCGTGATAGTTCAACCACGACCGAATTAATGAATAACCTGTACGATCAGTTCTCTCCTTACTTGTACTCTAAAGAGTTTAAGCACAGCGAGGCTGTCCGCCAGTCGTCTTCCCTACTCTCGACCGTTTTTGACATGTCGAAAAGTGAATACCCGAAAAGCAAAGCAACCTTCCAAAGCGCGCAACAAAACAGCTATGAAGTAACAAGCCAAATATTGCGCGATATTCTCAACGTTTGGCGTGAACAGGAGAACAAATAATGGCGAAAAAACGTGGCGGCAGCCCTCTAGGCAATGCTCCTGGTTCAGCGCAAGCACAACAGTCCGCGGCCAAAGCTAATTTAGACACACTCACCAATCAACTCAGCACTGAGCTAGAAAAAAGTGGGCAAAACGCCGAAGATTACCTTAGAACAAAGTTCGGTTTAGAGTCCGTTGGCAAAAAAATGGTTTGGCAACTAGCTTCTGGGTCAACTGCGACCTTCAACGAAGTGACATTGTCACACGATCAAGTTAAGCAGAACTCTTTTGTAACCTTTGATGTGAATGGCCGTGACCAATCTTTGCTAACCAAAGAGTCTTTGGAAGATTTGAACTCGTTAGAATTTCAACAGTTTTACCCTGCTGTTGGTCGAGAAATAGATGGTCGTATCGATGTGCTTGATGGATCTCGCCGTCGAGCTTGGTTCTTACTTCAAGAAGGCCGCGTAAAAACATTCCGAATCCTCGTCACCCAAGACGAACTGTCTACAGCCGATGCCAAAGCACTAGCAAAACAGTTGCAAACCGCAAAAGAGCACAACCAACGCGAAATTGGCTTACAGTGTCAAACTCTAATGAAGAACGGTGAACTCACTCAAGAAGAGACGGCAAAGATCTTAAATATAAGCCGCCAAGCAGTAGGTCGAGCGCTAAAAGCAGCCAGCATTGACAGTAAATTGATTGCACTATTCCCTGTCGTTAACGACTTATCTCATACTGATTATTCACTGCTAGCTAAAGTGATGAAAGCCTTTATCAATGATAAGAAAGCTCTGAACAGTTTCATAAAAAAAATAGACATTAAATCTGTCAATGCTCAGCCTGAGCAGAGCCAAGAAGATACCAAAGACGAGCTGATTACTTACATAAAAAATGAGTTAAAGATTGTTGAAGCCAAACAACAATCAGACAAAGCTACCGTGACTTCGTTAGCTGAATTCGACAGTAAAGGCATGTTCGCACGTAAAAAAGTGAAAGGCCGTAACTTCTCGTATGAATTTGGGCGATTGTCCAAGGATGTTCAAGCTGAACTTGATGAGGCTATCCAATCAGTCCTAGGTAAACATCAGTAACCCTCTCAAAAAGGCTCTATATTCCTCGGAGCCTTTCTCCTTCTCTATAATCACTAGAATTCCACATAAAAAATAGGATGACTACAAGTAGTACGACTAAGCTATTAATAACAAAGTAAAATTGGGGAACTTCCTTATTAGGCTTAGGATTACTTCATCCTTTATATCCAAAAAATTGGCTAAGTGCAGAGTGTTTGACTCGAGGTGAGCCAACGTTCAAATGGTGGTTCAAACCTGGCGCAAAAACCATTAATTTATGGCTAATAAATGAAACCCAAGGCCTTGAGTTAATTTCCCCCTAAAAACGCCATCCCCCCTAAAACAATCAATATACCGCCAGCGCATCGAATACTATAAGAGAGCCACTTTGGTCTTTTCGTCACCCAAAATCTTAAACCCGATATCCCCAAAACACATAAGAAATCTGCACTGCTAAACATTACATTGGTAAAGACCCCCAAAATGAAGAGCTGAACTCCTACCGATATTTCCGATTCATGCGCTACAAACTGGGGAAGAAAAGCAAAATAAAACAAGGCGGCTTTCGGATTAAGAACATCGACAAACACACTATCCCAAAAGATTTTACGAGGGGAGCTTAACAAAGGGTCACCAAGCGCAGACTCAAAATGAACATGAGAGGTTATCTTTTGATAACCAAGATAGATAAGATAAATGCCCCCTATTTTCTGAATGATCTCTTGCAACAAAGGGGAGTTACTAAAAACCGTCGCGAGACCAAATGCGACAAGAATGACATGAAAGTATCCTCCAACATGCAGACCTAACACAGACAGTAACCCAATTTTTTTACCGCTAGAGACCGTCTGGGCGACACTATAAAGCATCGCTGGACCAGGCATAAAAGCGTAAAGAAGAACCACCGTAACAAAAATCAACAACTGATTACTTTCTAGCATTCTTACCCTCCTTTATTTCCTATCACACTCAAAAAACCATCACCTTGAAGGACGGCGTTTTTTTTGAGTGATTCTGTCCTAGATAAACAAAGACTTTATAATTTCATAGAAGTAACTAGATGATACCGAAGAGACAAAGGGGTTAGCTCTAAGTTAGCGGTCAAAGATTCGATGTGGTTAGGCACCCCGCAGCCCTTCGAAAACCACCTAGCTACCAACGAATAAGCTAATGTTTTTTCTAGAATTTAAAGCTAATTTACCTATAAATAATACCCATTCACTCCGCCTGAATTAAACGCCCACCCTCAACCAATTAACCACAACAAAAAGGGGGGATAAATAGAGTCATTAATAATCATTTTTTATTAAGAATTAGGAATCTATAGCTATAAATTGAAAGGATGTGATATGAATAAATTCTCAAAAGGAGTTTGGGGTTATGGACACACTTATATGCCGTTCTTTCCAATCATTTATCGACTTCTGCGACAACGAGATCGTTGAGGGCAAAAATGTTCATTGCACCTTTAAAGCCTGCAAGGACAATGACTGGCGTTGGATGAAGATCTACTTAGAAGACAAAGGAGGTAAAAATCTCACCTTCAGTTTCATATAAAACAGATAGCATTATCTAATGTGCAAAAAGCCTTACACTTCAATTCAAATATTATTCACAAATTTATTAATAATATTCAAAATATGAGCCATTATATAAAAGCCTAGGGATTATAATCTAATCACCCTTCTCTAGGTATATGGAGAAACACTATGTTAAGAGCACAACTGGACAACGTAAAACTGCCTATAGGTAATTGCGTACTGCAAAGAGACGACTCGGGGGCTCAACTCATCCTCAGTAATCAAAAATCATTTTCAATCACTCTACCTGAAAGCTGCATATTAGAAACTCTGATCCAAAAAGAAGAATTTATTTCGACTAAAGAAGAGCTGATCATTGCTGCGTGGGGGAACCCGGATATCATCGGCCCTAACTCTTTGCCAGTCGCTATTACCAATCTTAGAAAAGTCTTAGAACTTGATAGTATCAAAATCGTAAATGTTCCAAGAAAAGGTTACAAGATCCACATTCCTGAATTTGAAACTTCGCTAGACCCACCGAAACAGATAAAGTTACCTCGTTCTAGCCAGTTTTCGTGTCCACTCAAAAGAACATCAAACAACTACTTAAGACTCTACCAATGGGCTCTTGTTGGCCTATCTTCCACAATCCTCTCTGTACTAATAATCAGCTATTTCTACTTCTGGCACGAATTTGACATCGTCAACGTCAACGTCAATAACCAATCGAGCCAAATCTGCCTAACTAAAAAGGATGAAATTCAATTCATCTTAGCCTCTCAAAAAAACTTAGCTTCTCAGTCCCAGGAAAACTATCACACTAATCCATAACTCTCGTTGCTTTAATTTTTTCAGATAAAAGAGAGGTAGCCCCTTTGCTGTCTGCAAAGGGGCACAACTTAAAGTGCAGGTTCCAATGTAGCGTTAAAGTGTCTCAAGACCTTAGGCTCATAAGTAAACTTTAAACCTGCAATTGATGAAGCACGTTTCTTCACTTCTTTAAAAGCAGCAATAATGTAATCAAGGTGAGCCTGTGTATAGGTTGCTCTAGGAATAGCTAAACGAAACAATTCAGCCGGGCAAGGCAGCTGCTTTCCTGTTTCAGGATCACACCCTAGTAATAAAGAACCGATTTCTGCACCTCGAATACCTGCCACCTTATAAAGCTCACAAGACAAAGCATGTCCAGGAAACTGTTCTGGTGAGATATGAGGTAATAATGCACCGGCATCAACAAAGGCAGCATGCCCACCCGCTTGCTGGCAACGGACCCCTAACGCTTCTAGGCCGTTCACTAAGTATTCAACTTGCTGCAAGCGTGATGCTAACCAGTCTTCTTCCATTCCATCATAAAGTCCAACAGCCAAACGTTCCATCGCCCCACCTTCGAGACCTCCATATGTTGGAAAGCCCTCCAATAACACGCATAGTGTTTTGCATTCCAACTGCACATCTAAGAAGCTATCGTCTTTGAAAGCGAGTAGCCCACCAATAGGAACCATGGCATCTTTTTTCGCTGACATAGCAAAGAGATCGGCATATTTAAACGCTTCTCTGGTGATCTCTTGAATGCTCCAATCAGAATAACCAACTTCACGCTGTTTAATAAAGTAAGCATTCTCAGCAAAGCGAGCGCAGTCCATAACAACAGGGATACCATAAGATTCCGCTAATTCATAAACAGCCTTAAGATTAGCAATGGAGACTGGCTGGCCACCTGCAGAGTTGCAAGTAATCGTACTTACTATATAAGGCACGTTTTTAGCTCCAACCTCTTCGATTCCAGCTGCGAGAGCTTTCAAATCAAAGTTACCTTTAAAGTCTGCTTTAATTTTAGTATTAAAAGCTTCAGGTGAAGGAACGTTGATCACTCGACAGTTATTGTGTTGAGTGTGCCCTTGTGTGGTATCAAAAAAGTAGTTTGAAAATGCGGCCATTTTGTCTCGCTCTAGCCCTTTATCTCGCTCAGATTTATTGATCAAAGCTGGGACATATAGCTGCTCAGCTCCCCGTCCTTGGTGTGTGGGGATGGTAAACTTATAACCAAAAATATTTTTTACCGTCTGACTAAGCGTCCTGTAGCTTCGACTGCCACTGTACGACTCATCACCTTTCAACATTGCAGATTGCATAGCCTGTGTCACTGCACCTGTACCGCTATCAGTAAGCAAATCGATAAACACATCGTCGCTCTCTAATAAAAAAGGGTTGTACCCTGCTTTCATCAGCGCCTGCTCTCGTTCTCGCTCCGTTGTTCTTTTCACTGGTTCAATAACCCTAATTCGATAAGGCTCCGGCACATAGTGTGAATCCATCGGATGTTCTTTATTATTGCTTATTGCTGACATAGGTATTTCTCCAGACATTTTTATTCTTAATGGGTACTTGGAGAAGGCATAGCTAAAGCTCTCTAGTTCAGTACACTCAATCCTTATTATTGCGGATTAAGGCGCTCTCGCTTTACCTCCTCCAACCGCACAAAAATGAACCAACAAAATGGGTTTGGATATTAATTTCAGCGTAATTTAACTATTAATAAATAAGAAAGATTAAGTGAAAAATGGAACTGGGGATGCCAAAAGTATGGCGCTTTTCCAAGAAAGGAAATATTGAAATTTACACGCACTTTCTCAAAGGGATAGTAAAGCTAAGTCATTCATTTTTATTAATAATAATAATTAAATAAACAATCTACTCTCGAAGTTTCACTATGGATATTTGTGATATGAGAAAGGAACTAAAAGTACCTTTTCGGTTAAATAGAGATAGCGAGTTTATTATGATTCTAGGCAATACATTAGTTGTAGGTGCAGGACCCGCCGGCATTCAAACCAGTCAGATTCTTGCTCCTTTTAGTCAGAAAATAGCTCTCATAAGCAAAAGCTCTCATCAATGGGAGAATAGAAAAAGACTAATGCGACAACACGGAAACGTTGCTAGCTGTGAAGTAAGTAAGCCACAATTAGCACCACTTGTTGGTCTTATTAGATTTGATGAACTTTATACAGATTTATCTCCCCTGCCCTCTTCATGGGACACGCTAGTTCTAGCGACCCCCGCTCACGCCTATTGTGATGTCCTAGCTTCTTTTTCTGAGCTCTGCTTGAAAAATCTAAAGCAAATTATCCTTATGTCATCCATGATTGGTGGGTGTCTTATCCTAAAAGGGATATTGAAAAAGAAAAAGGTATCTCCCAACATCATTCTTTTTTCTAGCTACTTTGCAACGTCTCATTTTTCATCTAATCCAACAACACAACACCCTCTTACAGTCACGACTAAAACCGTGAAAAAAAGAGTGTATATTTATCTCTCCGAACCCAATGATGTCTTGTTTAATGCTTTAAGGAACGCATTAGAAAAAGTGAATGTTCAAGTCGTTCTCTTTGATAACCCATTTAGTGTAGAAGGCAGAAACGCTGCAGCTTATGTACACCCAGCTTTTCTAATCAATACGTTTTCTTTAGATCATATTCTTTCAAACGAAGATGACACTAAATACATGTATAAGCTCTACCCCGAAGGCCCTATCACCATGGAGTTGATCAAAGAGTTACTGCATCATTGGAAATCAATTTCTCGCCTACTAGAACATTACTCAGCGGAACCAATCAACTTACTTCAATTGCTCAATGACGAAAATCTCCCCGTACTTGAGGCAACGATTCCAAAAGATAAAATAGACTCTTTCAATGAACTCAATGAAATAGAGCAAGAGTACCTACTCTATGTTCGATATAGCACAATACTGATAGACCCAAACCCTTTTTCAGAATCCAACACCAAAAAAAGCACTTTTGAGGTTTCTGCTAAGCCTTATCTCAAGGGAAAAATTAGAAAAGGACGACTACAACTACCTAGAACACCATTAGAAGATTTGCAGACACTTTATTGGCTTAATCATTTAGTTCAACAATCTAGCCTTGTTTCTTCTATCAGCTTTCAATCAATAGAAGTATTTGAATCTTGGGTAAAAGAAAGAAACCTGCCCACGACATTAATCCAAGCCCTAAAACAACGCGCTTCTGAATACTACGTTCATGCGACACCTTCTATCAGCCAATAAATTATCCTTAATTACTATAAGCCTAGGAGGAGTTTGCTTAGCATTTTACCGTTTTGCTTCACAAGAAGTCAGTAACGAAGGAAAAGGAGATTAAGGTGCGAATAAGAAAAGCAACTATCAACGACATATCCTCTATCAATGCTCTATGTCATGAACAACTGGCAGGTAGCCACAGTAAAATGAGCCATTACAACAGAGAACGAAACGAATACAGCTTGAATGATTACAACTTAAGCAAGCTAAGAATTATTGAATTACTTTTCACCGAATCCTTGATAAAAGAAAAAATCGAGAATAAAAACACTTATTTTTTCGTCGCTGAAACAAAAAAGAAACAGGTAGTAGGCTACCTAATCATCAGTGTTCATTATCCAAAAAGAAAGCCAGTCATCCAACAACGAGCCCCATCTTTTTACGCTTATGTCGAACGATTCTATGTGTCATGTAAATACCACGGACAAGGTATTGAACTAGCACTACTCAATAGTTTTGATTATTGGAAAAAATACAAATCAGCACACTAATATTATCTTTCAAAATATAGAGAAAAGTTGTCAATGCTCAGGCTGAGCATTGACAACTTTTCTCGCATTTAAATCAGCCTAAATCGGTTCGTTTTCCACTCTAATCCATCAATCACACCTTCTTGGTACATGCCTCCCCAATCATAAAAGAACGGCGCAAACCCATGTCCACCGGTTAGGTGGGATAGAGCAATACACACCACCACAACCCCTGCGGAAATTGCATATTCGATAGGGTCACCGGTTCTAAATCGACCTCCAAACAGATGGAAGCGCCTATCACTGTAAGGCGAAAAAGGCACACCTGATACTGTCATCGCATCAGTCAAAATATGGCTAACGCCACCCCAAGCAAATGCCATCCCGATCCCGTGATAATCCCAAACCAAAGTAAAGGCTAGGGCAGCCAGTAACCAATGCGTGAAAACATGTGTGGGGCCTCGGTGTTTGATATGTCGATTGCCAACCTTAAGTACGTATTCAAACCAATCAGGAGCAGTTGCACCTGCGACACACACAGCAACATGAGGAGGTGACACCACAGCACAAATCGCGCCAGCAATTAAGGTGTGATTGAACCATTTCATTGTGATTGGGTATCGGAAGTAGGGCGGGGAAGGTAAGCGAGTTTTTGAAGATAACGGTTCATCTGATCAGTATATGTGGCCTCACACATTGCCACCAAAGCTAAACGATGCTCAACGATTTTAGCTTCATGCGCCAAAACATCTCGATGAGAAGAGGCCACCTTTTCAAGCAAAGCGACTTGCTCTGATACGTTCGCCACCCCTTTTTTCACTCTCAGTTGCGCTCTGGCCTCCAAAGAGAGATAAAGCCCCATTAAGCGATAGGCATAATTTCTATCAGCTAAGGATTGAGTAAAGCTTGCTACAGAGGTAGCTGTAGCGGTACGACGCTGATATTCCCATTGGCGCTCCCGAGATTGTTCAGTTGTGGAGTAGAGCGGCATTTTGCCAACTATTCCAATGTAATGCTCAGTTATCTCTGGCCAACCTTCAGGATCATACTCATCGATGTTAGATTTCATGCCCGCAACCAAGTTTAAATCGAGCTTAAATTTACTCTTCTCTGGGTAGCACTTAAGTACAGTGTTAAAAATCGCATCCGGATCCACTTTTGGTGCCGGCGTGAGGGCAGGGGTTGGGACATTATAGTGGGGAGCTTGACCTTTTAAAGTAGGGAGCTCGTAGGGCTTGATTTCTGGCGGTAGCACCTCAGCTTCCTCCCAAGGCACACTAATACCCCAATCATTGGCATAGGCAGCACTGAACGCGCATAAACTAATCCATATAAGGAAAACATTAATCAGCACGCGTCGACCTTCTTCCAGTACCTAACATCTGAAGCCCACCAACAACAGCACCAGCTTCCCATGCACCGGCCACCACACACATCGCTACCATGAACCAAATCAAGGCTTTGGTCGTGTCGTAACTAACATCACTCTCTAAATTAATTCGCTGTGGAGCACGGCGCTCTACGATAGGCCGAAAAGAAGGAGGGAGCCTCCCTTCCTCGCTTGATGTCATTAACCAAACTTTGGAAGACAGTAAACATTTACGGGCTATTTGTGCTTTTCGGCCAGTCAGCTTATGAGCGTCATCAATAAAAAGTAAGGCTTGGGTGTCAAGAAGGTAATCAGCTAAGAGATCCGCCTTAAGCTGCAAGTTGAGCTTCCCCCAGGGCGTATAATCTTCTGATTGTACTTCTTTGTCTTGGTGCCATTTTGCAATGCCTTTCACCTCCACCCAACTTGATAAAGGCATCAGCCCCTCAAGTAAAATAGGTTGCGGCTTTTTCCCCCAGATTTCGTGTCGGCTATCCTTTAAGCGCATAAGCCAGCGGCTTTTACCTGAATCATGCGCTCCCGTAATTAACTGACACTCCTTCCGGCGCAAGCTGGTTTCTTTACGATCACGACTTGGCGCAAAGCGTCTTGGTGCATCAACAATCAATGGTGTCACATAACGTGTTCCATCTCTTCGCACTCGTTTATGATCGGTTCTGAGTTTCAAAAATCGCATTCTATTCCGTCCTTACTTGTCCAGAATAAATCACCGTATTAGAAACTGAAAAAACCAAATAGCTCATTTCGAGCTTGTTCAAAACTCCATGTAATTGACATGTTTATAAGCAAATTAAAAGTAAATTATTGAGCGAAGAACTACTGTAAAAATCGCACAAAGAAAAAAATTTTCATGTGAAACATAGGGGTAAACAACAAGGACAAGAGGCACAACAACGACCCAATAACCATATGCACGAATAATACGGTCATTTAATTCGTTCACATTTATGACAGGCAATAAAATTCTTATGACGGGCTGGGTGATGCAACACAAAAACGTTAACATCAACCAAAGACCATCTTTCATTTTATTGTTGGCTTTTCAGTCTCATACTTCATCAAGCGCGTATTTATACGACAGATTAATTAGGGCTGGGCATAGTCGCTTGGCTCGCCACACCATTGCAGGTCAAGACGTCACTCTTTCCCCTTTCTAAATAAGTTTGTGTACTACTTTATCAATCTTCTTATCTAGCGAATTCATCACTGAGAGCTTGTTTGTATCTAAATCCATGAACCTAGATTTAGCGTGTCCCCGTCTAGACACTATGACACTGTCACTTACTATTTCTTTTACTAAGCCTAAAAACTTAGTTCCACCCATTTATTTTATATCGCTGGCGAACACCCGCAACGATCAGGGTAGTAAGACCCTAAAACGCGAGTACACAATAAAAAGTTAATGGATTAAATAAGAAAAAAATAAGAAATCAAGCGATCAAAAATCCATAGATTAATGAAGATAAACATATCAATTACATGCGATTAGTGACAAACATAAAGAAATTTCAAAGCTAGATGTTAGAGTATTAACACTTACTTAACGAGCAACATCAAAGCTCTCTAGAGATTTGATGTTGCTTGTTAAGTCACCGACTGAACCTGAGTGAAGTTGGTATTATTGTAAAACTAGATCCTAAAGGTTCTAGTTTCTTAGTAGCCACCTAAAAGTATAGACATTTACCGAAAATATATTGATATTTACCGATTTATTATAAACATTTACCGATAAAATATTAATATTAGACGATCTTACATATAAACATTTACCGAACTTAAGCATTAACATATCAACATTAACCGATCTGGGTGACGGGTAAGATCATAATTTAATGATAATTAATGATATTTGGATCAGGTTGATGGAAAAACAAACAAAAACTATAGCTCATCAGTAATCCTATCTTAAGTTTGATCTTTTAGAATCAAGTAAACATTTACCGAAGTAAGTAGTTATTTACCGATATTTATACATAATTTATGTGATGAGTTATAGATATTTGCCGAAATCATATAGACATCTACTGAAGTTGATGAGGTAAGTAAGGTTATCTGTTAAAATGATACTATCGCACTCTTAGGTAATGATCATGACGTTATCATCCAACTCTAGCCTGACAGTTATTAATGAAGAGGACCGAAAGAATCGGTTTATCTCATCGATTCTTTTCTCTAGAGCAACCATCTTTCACCCTGCATCTCGTTTAACTTCTACGATGCAGTCAAAACTGATTCAAATCGCTCAAAGTGGTGGCACTGATCAAAATCACCCACTAGAAAGTGTGAATATTAATAGTTATGGAAAGAATTTCAGAGTTGATCTGCATGTAGATTATCTACTACAGCCTCATCGCGATATCCTCGAAACTATGCTGGCCTACGCTCAAACGATTCAGTTAGATGATGCTTCTTATGAAGCCGGCGCACGTTTAACCTGGTCTCAGGTGTACCAAACCATTTCTGATGGTGAAATATCAGATACTCAACAAGATGGCTTCGACTCTTTTATTGACCGAGACGCGACCGTTTTATCAATGAGTATGTATGAATTAGCAACCCGAATGGGCATGGCGACCACTCGCGCGAACTACGATCAAATTGAACGCCGCATTACTCAATTAGCAACGGCTCACTTAGTGATAAATGAGCTTGATGAAGAGCAGAACGTAATTGGCAAAAAGCCATTAGAGTTTGTTCAAGATTACCGTTTTTATTGTGACCGAAGTAAATTTAAAACAGGCCGTAAAAACAGTAAGAACCTCACTAACCATGTGTTCTTAGTTCCAGACATGCGTCTGCTGCAGGCGATACGCGACCATGGCTATTATTACCGATTAGAACAGCACAAAATGACCAACTACAGTAAACCGTCTGTTCGTTCATTCTTAAAATACATTACCACGCATAAAGCTGAGTTCTTACACAACAAGAAGTTTGAGTGGGCACTCGATAGCTACATTCAATCTATTGCTTCGAAGGTCAGCCATAGTTTCCGTAGTGATCTCAGAAAAGATTTGCTAGCCAATGCCGTTCAAATCGAAAAAGACTTCAGCCTTCAATTTCGCGATGTGGGTAATGGCATACAGATATTCTACATTGGGGAGGGTGAATCATGATCACTCAATCTCTTGATAGCTTGATGGCTTCACCTGCTAGTCAAAACTTAAGTTTCAGCTTAAAAGGTTTACTTAAAGGACATGTAGGCATGTTAATTGCCGCGCCTAACGTTGGTAAGTCTCACCTAGCATTGTGTATTGCAATGGAACACGCTTCTTCAATGTCTTTACTCGGGATGAGCGCGGCCGATAAACCCGAAAAAACCTTAGTACTGAGTTCAGAAGATAGTGCCGGTGTCATCCAGTCTCGGATGAAAGAAAAGCTGGCTAATTGCACAGCCACTATAAAGTCAGAGCTAAAAAACAATCTCCACTTTCTAACGGATATTGAACCGATAGTGATCCCACCCGATAGCTCGGTCCAAGAACAGGCAGAACATAAGCAGTATTTAGATCAACTCAAGCAAACCTTCTCGGAATTCGACTTAGTGATAGTGGATACGGTGACGGAATCAATAGGCCGTTGTGAAGAGGTAAAACACGATCGCTTAATCAAAAATGTTTTTCAGAGTCTTGCCAGTGAATCAGGCGCCAGTTTGTTGCTTGTTCACCATGTGAATAAAGATGAAATCCGCGGTAACCAAGAAATTACCATGGCCTCAGGTGCAGGTCTAACGTCGATAATGCGATTAACAAAGTGCTTATTTACGTTAAAGAGAAACAAAGAATCGTTGTCGATTAAATACCTTAAGAGCAATTACTTACCTGAAAATGAAAATCAAGAGTTCGCGGTTGAAGTGAGACAAAGCCTCACTATTAATCCACAGGTCTTCAGTTTGAAATCCAAGGCGTCTAAGCCCGCGCGCTCAGCGCAAAGTATTAAGCAGAGCCCTAAAAAAATCACGCTGCCAGGGACTATTCCAGAACAAGAAGAAATTGAAGAGCGTAAAAACCTCAGGGACGTTTTGTAAGCGACCTCTCACACTTTCAAACAGCACCGACATTCGGTGCTGTTTTTTTATCTGACCCTGTTCGCACTCTTTGTTATCCGTTCATATTTTTTCGCTCAGCTTGTCCAGTTTGGATCGCCTTTAATTAAGGAGGAAGCATGGCGAACTACGCGTATTTAAGAGTCTCATCAGACAGCCAAGATGTGGCAAACCAAAAGCACGGGATCTATGACTACACCAATAAGGTTGGGATAGGTAATTTGGTGTTTGTTGAAGATGTGGTGACAGGTAAGAAAAAATGGCGGCAACGTAAATTAGGTGCGTTAGTGGAGGGCATGACGAGCGGAGATTGCATCGTATTTGCTGAAGTCAGTCGAATTGCGCGTTCTACTTTACAAGTGCTTGAGGTTCTCGAAGTGTGTATGGAAAAGAAGATCAATGTCTATATCGCCAAACAGAATTTGCAGCTAGATGGTTCAATGCAATCTCGCATAACCGCAACGGTGCTAGGACTTGCGGCAGAGATAGAGCGTGAGTTTATCTCGATGAGAACAAAGGAAGCGCTTGCCGCTAGAAAGAAAAATGGCATGATTCTCGGAAGACCAAAGGGCCAAGCTGAGAAGCTGAAGCTCGATGTTAAACGTGAACAAATAGAGAAGTATTTAAAGATGGGCTTGGGGATTCGTCCCACAGCCAAATTGATCGACGAAGCGCCGAGTACGCTGCGTGACTACATGAAGCGACGCGGGTTAACCCTTAAATTAGCTTAAGGGTTAAGAGAGTTGTGAAAAGTGCTTGGCAGGTGACATGTGCTTACCAAGAACGGCTGCAATCACAATGTGATTTTGCTTTTGGATGTAATAAATCACATGGTGCTTTAAAGGAAACCGGAAGTAGTTTTTTCCCAGTTCAGAAACTTCTATGCCAAGCAGCTGGTTGTTCGCCAGTAATTCCATTGATTGCTTGAGCTCTGAAAAGTAAGTCGTCCATTGTGTTTGCCCCCATCGCTCTAATGTATAGCGACGAATCTCAATGAGATCAGATTGCGCTGCAGAAGAAAGCTTGTAGTGCATCATTAATCAAATTTACCTTGGTTAAGTGCGTTCATGAAGTCGTTACCATCGACCAGGTTATCTGATAGAGCATCGGCCTCTGCTTGTTCGAAGCGTGATTTCACCACCATCAATTTGAGTGCTTCAAGTTGTTCATATTCTTCACAAGACATCATCACCGCAACGGGTGAGCCGTTCTTATTAATTTGTACAGGTTCACGTTGAACCTTCATCAGTAAGTCACCAAATTTGGTTTTAGCTGTATTAGCAGTAAGTGATTGCATAATATTCTCCTTTTCGTTCATTATAAACGAATCGAACGATTTAACCAATTTGTATGATTCTGTGATTGAAGGTAATCTGATGTATTGTCCATAAAGGTGTACCTTTATGGACATTATTAAACATCTATGATCTAACTGTTCAAAAAGTCTTTCAAATACAAAGTGAACATGTATACTTAACTTTAAGTATCTTAATGTTCACTTTGGGGTTCCTTCATGAAGATCGGTTACGCACGCGTCAGTTCTGACGAACAAACTCTAGACGTTCAGCTTGAGCAACTGGTCCTGATCGGTTGTGAGAAAATCTTTCAAGAGAAAGCCAGCGGAAAATCTGCAGAGCGTGAAGAGCTAGAACGTCTTATCGAGTTTGCCAGAGACGGCGACATCATACACGTCACCAAAGTTGACCGTATTGCGCGTAACACCATCGATGCACTTCAAATCGCCGACAAACTCAATGAAAAAGGCGCAGGGTTGGTGTTTCATGATCTCGGAGATTTAGACATCAACAGTGATGTTGGCCGTGTCATCTATACCACCATTTCAGCCTTCGCTGAGATGGAAAGAAAACGCATTCTACAGCGTTGTAACGAGGGTAGGGAGCGCGCTAAAGCCGAAGGGAGGCACCTCGGCCGATTTCCTGATAAGACGCTTCATCAACGCATTCATGAGCTTACAGAGCAGGGGATGAATAAAAATAGGATCAGTAAAGAGCTAGGATGCAGTCGTACAACAGTTTATAAGGTTTTAGAAATGAATAATTTTGTTTGGAATGATTTTGGTACGTTAGCATCTGCTAGAAAGTCTGGCTCTATGGTACTTATAGAAAATAGTATTGGTGATGTTCGTAAAATGAGTATCAATAAATACAAAGAGTCTGCAATAGAAGTATTCGAAAAAGCACAAACGCTTGTTGGCAAGTCAGTCTCAATCCGCACGAGTCAAAACACCGGTGATTGGAGTACAAATGAATGGTTTAGTGAGATTGAAGTTGTTACTCCAACGTATAAGCGTTCAGACTTCTTGACCGCGGGTGAAAATGAGCCAAAACCGGATCAACCTTTCTAATGATGAACGAAATAATTCAACAGGATCAAGTATCCTCATACTCTGTCGCAGCCCTACTACATAAGTGGGGAGTTACTCCTAAAGTAAAGAGCCCACGTCAAATTGACTTCTCTTTTGATGGATATGAATTTTCTTGTGTTGTGAATGAAGAAACACTTTTATTACATTTTGGCGATGTAGCGTTTAAAGATATAGGTAGTGACATTTTGCTAAGTGAAGTCCAGGCTGAGCTTGGTTCAATTCAAAAACGCATAGGGCATAATTTTGCTAGCCTATCGGCTTTTTACACTAAAAAGAATGAAGTTGGAATTGAGTTTATTGCAGTCGTTCCTATCGTTTCTTATTTGGTTATCGACCACTTACACTTTACTCTAAAACACTTTTTAACAGGTAGCTTGAAGGTTTTGGGTATCTTAAAGAATCAAGGTTATAAGACGTTTGTAAACTATATATTGTCAGACGCGAAGAAACCGGTTAATAAGAAGCCCTCTAAGAGGGATTTGTGCTTTAGTTGTGAAGGTAAAGGTCAGTACGGAAATGGGAGAGTATGCTCTATTTGTCACGGTTCAGGTGAGCACCCAGAGCTAGCGGCTGAAAAGAAAAGGGAGGCTCAAGTTAATACAAAGCGTGTCCAATCATCTTCTCATTCGAGAAAAGCCAATAATACGTATGCTCCAAGCTATGTTGATTATGGGGATAGCTCCTCAGAAAGTTACACTGAAAATAATACTATGCATGATGACAATCTTTGTGATTATTCTGCTGAAATGGGAAATGACGGCGATGATTATTAGCTTCAGTTGAGTCACCCCTAGCCAAAAGCTTTCTCTAATTGCCACAATTCCATTGTAAAACAGCCATGCCCTAAACGTGCCGCGAGCGACACAGGGCAAGGCATACAAAGAAATTGTTGCTTGTTCTATCTAGCGCTCTTGGCTAGGGCTTCCACTCTTTCTTATCAACCCCTTCCCCAAGCTTGGGGCGCTCATGCTGCGCATCAGCTATCTCGTTCGCAGACTGTTAGCAAAAAGCGCTAACAGACTGCGCCAGCCATCATCATTAATCAATTCGTGTTAGTGATCGCGGAAAGGCCAGGTAAAGCATCACCGCTTTTACTCGTTAAAAACCGGCAATATCACAGCGACTATTTACAATAGTATTTGCGTTACCCTGTATCTTCTCTATGCGCTTAGAACGGAGACATTCCCACTTAGATACAGGATCTTGTATATCCCAAACCTTCATTAACTGACGTTGCTGCTTACTCATTTGGTATTTTGGATAAGTGGCTTCCATATACATATAAGTTCGTGCGATACGACCTCGAGACGCAACAGGCGGTTGTGCTTTTTTGTTATAAATACGCATATCACAGCTGCCAAAATCTGATTTTATGGTCGGTAGCATTGTGAAGTTATAGTTGCTTCTTAAAGCATTAACCGCCCCTATCGCTGGGAAAAGATTATGCATATCAGCTTGCATGTAACGGTACTCTTTATTCACTTTTTCCGCACACCTGCGGCCTTTAAATGACTTATCTTTGCTGTTTACGCACTGCTCATCACCATCGCGCCATTCACTAAAAGCCTGGCCAAAGTTCTGTGCAGGAACGACATGTTCCCACTCAACCTTTTTCGACCTTTTCTTATGCTTGGTTGTGACAAAACCATCAGGGTGTTGAACGTTTTTCTGTGCATCGAACTGAGCTTCACAATACAGTGTCACCCGATGATCTTGATATACTTCTCTTTCAAGCGTCCTTTTTGCTTTGTTGAATGAGTCTATGGTTGTATTACCTGCGCCGAGAGCTGAAGAGCTAAAGGCAAACAAGATAAGAGGGATGGCTGTTTTGATGATAGGCATAACGGCTACTATAGAGATGAGGTGATAGAAGAATAGTGCAGTAATTATTGTTTTTTACCAAGCCCCTTCGGGAAACCATGCTTTATTTCGCGAATTGGATCTTATGCTCATACTTCGCAACGTCCCAATGGCTCAACCAAACCACAAAGCGTTTCACTGTGTTTTGTCCCTTCGGGTCACAATCAGGGCTAAAAATGTAGTAATGAAGCTTTGCTCACCACTTCAGTCAAAACTTGCCACTTCTAAGTGGTGAACACGAAAAAACATGTCATGGGCTAAACACGTGACGCTGCGCGCCACAGCCCATCACATAAACGTCATCACCACTCAGGCGGCTGCGTTTTGTCTTCCGTAGCAAAGCTGCTTTAAAGAACGATTACCAGCCCCAAACCCCAAGCTTGGGGCCTTTAGTTCAAATTGAACATAATGTGGAATAATACAAAATAGCACGTGCCGGTTCGCCAGCAAGCTGTCGGGCACTGAGCTACTTCAAGTATTATTGGACATTATGTGTAAATTTTCACAACCGCACAGAAAGCGTGCTGTAAGGTAGCCAGGCAAGCTGGCAATTGTTTATCTGCCTTGCCCAAAAAGACGGGCAAAGCAGGGCAGTTGGCTAACGCATCAAAACACAAACAACGTGTTTCCATGCGGTCACTTACTCATGGGCCTGGTACATTTTTCGTTGCGGTCAGTTTTTGTTGGCCGTGCCGTCCAATGCGCGTGCCCCCGGCACTCGGCCAGCCCTCTTCGCTCTCATTCTTTTCTTTGCCCATTTGGCTCCGGGCTGCAGTGTTTGTGGTCCATTAACCATTGTCGCTCCCTATCGTTGTCGGGTACCCAGTGTCTAATGAATCCCTCTTTTGTCCACAAACACACACCACATCCCCCGCCCACCCAATGCTGCGCCCCGTCCTTTGGTTTAACAAGCTTTGTAGCCGCTGTTGTTCTATATGTTTAAGTTGCATTATCACGTGTAATTTATAGGCGCAGCGGTGGTCGTGTCGTGGTGTTATTGTCAAAATTCACACCTATTGGGGCTTCTCTAAATGAATGGTTCGCGTAGCTGAAGCTATGGTTTCTGCTCGGTGTGCAATGATAATGCGAGTGATATTTAGTTGCTGAACGTGTTGGTTAATAATGGCTTCATTATTAGCATCAAGGTGGCTCGTAGATTCATCTAAACAGAGGACTTTAGGCTGCTTATAAAGAGCTCGCGCGAGAAAAATACGTTGAAGTTGCCCGCCGGAAAAGCTACTTCCCATGTCTCCAACCAAAGAATAAAAGCCTAATGGTAGTCGTTGAATCTCGGCTAAAATGTTAGCGTGGCGACAACTCTCTTTTAATCTTTCTTCATCATATGGGCTATCAAACATGGTGATATTTTCGCTCAGTGTTCCTGAAAGTAGAGTGTCATTTTGCATCACACTTCCTAGGTGTGAACGATACGTTGTTTTATCTAGCTTTTGGATATCGATACCATCTAGGTAAATGGTTCCAGTCGTCGGGGAGAGTAACCCAAGAAGGAGCTTAAGTAAGGTTGTCTTGCCGCATCCAGATTCGCCGGTGATTGCGATACTTTCTCCAGGCTCTATTTCAAAACTGAGTTGGTTTAGCACCCAAGGTGCTTGGTCAAAATAACGAAAGCTGACGTTCTCAACTTTAATATGACCTTTCACTGGCAGGGGAAGTGAAGCTTGGCCTGGTGAATCTTCTTGGGTATGTAAAGTGATGTCGGAGAGCCGCTCTAAGTGCAAGGTGAGTAGTTTAAAGGACAGTATTTTGTCTATGAAGGCAAGAATGCTCGTCGTGAACTGGTTTTTGTACGCAATAAACGCCAATAACATTCCCACCGTCAGCTCCCCTTCGATCACAATCAAAGCTCCTAAATAAACGACAATAACCATCTCCAACCCAAAAATTAGGTCGTTGAGTGTCGTTTCTGCGATGTCCAGTTTCCCTAATTGAATATCGGTGTTGATCACTTCTGCATAGCGGTTTAGCCAACTGTTTTGTCGGTGTGTTTCATGGCTAAAGAGTTTAATGGTTTGTATTGCTCGAATACTTTCTAAAAAATGGGAATCTTCTTTGGCTTCCGCCACTATTGATTCTTCAGTGATGCGGCGGTTAGGAAAATAGAACAGCCACTGAACGACAAAAGAAAGCCCAACTACAGCAAGCACAACACCAGTCAGAAGTGGGCTATAAAGAAACATCATTATTAAGACAACGGATGCCATTAAGCCATCGATTAACGCTTCAACAATACCTGTTGTGAGTAGCTCCCGGATGGCGTTGATAGAGCCAAATCGAGAGACAACATCGCCTACATGGCGCTTTTCAAAATAAGCATTAGGCAGTCTGATCAGGTGATGGAATAAGTTAGCGCCCATTTGGATATTGAGTGCACTACTAAATCGCACAACGAACCAGCTACGAAAAGCGGTCACACCGGTCTTTATCAAGTTCAGTAGCGCAAAGCCCAATGCGAGAACCATCAGCAAAGGTGTGTCATGACTGAGCAGGACGTTATCAACTACCCACTGCATGTAATAAGGAGCTATTAATGCGGCGGCTTGAATGACCACTGATAACATTAATAGTGTAACTAGGGTGCGTTTTAACCCATGAATTTTCTCCCACAGTTGGTTAATTCGCATGGTCTCGCGTTTGTCTTGTTTTTTAAAGTTACTACTGGGGTGTAGTTCGAGTGCAATACCGGTAAAGCTGCGAGCAAATTCAATTGTAGATAACTGGCGCTTACCCTGAGCGGGGTCATTGATATCAACCTTTCCATTACACACTTTGGTTAGCACTACAAAATGGTTTAAGTCCCAATGAATAATGCATGGCAAAGAAAGCTGATCTAACTCTTCTACTTCACATTGTACTGCTCGTGCTGTGAGCCTTATTCGATTAGCTAATTCCATGACCTGTTTTAAATTCATGCCCTGTGTACCAATCCTTACCATGCGTCTAAGTGAGGCGACATTGATTTGGTAACCGTAGTATCCGGAAATCATCGCAACGCACGCTAATGCGCATTCTGATACTTCGGATTGCATCACCAAAGGTACGCGTTTTAGATGTGTGTAATGCAATCGATGAAGAAGGTTATGGGGGTGTCCTAACATACTCTGTGTTCTTTGGTTGTGAGAGGTGCTCATTGGGTGCCTGTTCATGCTTTTTATAGTTTGAACAACGAGTTGCTGTGCTCTTTTTTATTAATTAAATTCCACCCAACCTTATGAGTATTTACGGATAATGACATGTTATTAAAGGAGAAATTACGATTAATTATCTATAAGGGATTCGGGCATTTGATTCGTAGTATTTTTATGCCCCTAGGTTGATAAACCAATAAGAATTGAGGGTTATCAATAAATTAACTCATAAATTAATTGTGGTTCTGATGGTATTTAAGCCTTGATATAGCTAGGGCTAAACCCCTGTAGGTCTTCCGTTTACGCAAGCGCCAGTTCTGTGCCAAGTTTTATTGCTGCGTTGTACAGGCGTTATTCAGGGAGAAACATTAGTTACGTTAAGGATGAGAAATGAAGAAAGTTATGTGCCAACAAGTAGCGTCACTCTCAGAGGACATGCTTGATAAAGTTGTGGGTGGGAAGGGATACGACGGTTGTACCTCTAAACCTAAAAAGCTGCATAAAGCAGCGACGAAAAAAGGAAATACGTCAAAGGGCCGTGATTGGAGCGGGGGCTGTAATAGCCGTTCGTCTTAGGTATTGGTTTTAGGTGATTATCGTGGGGTATGTCGTTCACTTACCTCACTTTTTTCTTAAATCAGGTATTCCTTTTTATATATGGAGCACATTATGAAAACGTACTTGTTATCACTGTTTGTCGCTCAATTCCCGTTGCCTATGGCTGACAAGCCTTCTCTTGTCTCTATGTCAGATAATGCCATCATGCCTATTACTCGGCAGGCGTTGGTAGGTTGGTGGCAGTGTTGGTTTACTTTCCCGTTGATTGGTGACCGCATTCTCAACGAACATTTGAGATTGGATAAAGACGGCAGCTTCTCATCGCAAGGGACGTTTGAATACTTTTTAAGTAATCAAGACAAGCCAGCTCTCTTCTCTTTTTCAGCTCAAGGAAACTGGGACTTTTATCAGCATCAACTTCGCCTTGAGTATGCCCCTTTTGATATCGAACCCATGGGCGAGTTGAGTGAACAGTATCTAAACGACATCAAAAAAATCTACCTATCTCCATCCTATAAAGGGACGCGTCGCACTGTGTTTGATGTAGAGCTGTTACGCGAAGATTCCATGACAATTGGTGATGAATATGACAGCTGGCAGTGCGTTAGATAATAATATCCAACTTGTTTTTGAGCTTATCAATAGTTCTGAGTCCACGCTGTTTGATAAGAAAAAAGCATGTGGTTTCGTAGAGAAGTTACTGGCGCTTCAAGGGCAGGTAAATCACGAATCTGTGTCTATTTTCATTCGGTTATTGGACGAATTGCTTTTAGCTGACAAGGAACAATACCTTGCTCGAGATGTGTTACAGCGTATTAGTTGGCTCGAACCAGAAGACCTTGTGATGTTAGATAAGGTATTTTTTGTTTGGATTGGTTGTTTGGGCGAGCGCCAACTTGAATATTTTGATGTGTGGGAAGAAGTTTGCCAAGACGATACATTCATCTATTACGATAGCCGCTGTTTACTTGCTAGTGAGATTAAGGACGTTCTCTGTCGGCTACACCACTGCAGTCATGAAGATGTGGCCTTGATAAAGCACCAAAGTGACTGGTTTGAGGCGTTTGTAGCAAGTCAGGAGAAACACCTCGATGAATGGTTAATTGATCATACTCGAGTCTATGATGCCGACATCGCAACTGAGCTTGAACATAGGCTCTATCGTGTTAGGCATCGTTACTACCGGCTAACGAAACTAGTTACCTTGATAGATATTGCGTCAATTGACTCATTATTTGTATTTAGCGGCTTTGATTTAGAACCTTACTACCTGTACGAAGTACTTCTGAGAAATAATTTAGCGGCAGCGAGTGATATCGTTCGGTTGTTGGTTCTTTATCATCAAGGGGGGATGTACGTTGATTTCGACACACTCCCAAGTTTTGAGCACTGTTTTCCTAAAACAAATCGGCGCTTTCCTGAATGGGTGAGTAATAACATGGTCGATGTACTTAAAGCCGAGCTCGTCATGAATGTGTTTCGAACTCAGCAATTGACTCGTTTTGCACGGTGCCAAGGTGATCATCAGCTAGTAGAGAATATCGTAGCGACGTTTTTTGATGATGATAAAGAGCAAATCAAAAGTTTGCATGAAGATGTTGCTGCGATAACTGAAGATAAACTTTTCCACCCTTTTATTTTGCCTCCCGTTCACAAAGAGGGTTTGGCATTAACGAAAGCCAAAAATAGTGTGGGCGAGTTCAACAACAATGTGCTGATAGCGCCTAAGGGATCCAAGTTAATAAGAATTGTCTTAACGATGATGAGCAGTCGTTACCGTTATATGGAAGATAACGGCATTATATTTGATGATATTTTCAACTCTCGCGACTGTGACGTTAACAATAGAGTGATGGAGAGCGAGGAGTATTGGCTTCGTTTTTCGGACTATCGGTATGACCATTTACGATCAAGTGATAATGTAACGCTCTTTTTGTCTGGGCCTTCATTGGTATTAGAAGTACTTATATCGCTTGCTTATGAAGTTTTTGACATTGAAGGCTGCAGTCCGAACGCCGTCGCGTTCGCAATGAGCCACCCAGGCTTAAAGATGGCATTTGATCATCAAACTCAATTTACAGTAGAGCACATGCGCTCAACTTGGCTTAGAAACCAAAACCTCTTTTCTGATTAGTTCGATTTTAGTCATTGTCTAACATTCAAGCTGACTTTTTTAGTGCGGTTCGCTCATTAAAGCTTACCTTGAATCGCGTATATTGGGTCAAGTAACCATTCTAGGAGTGTGCGCGTTTCTAAAATAATATCAGCTTCAGCTAACATGCCTGTTTTCAATGGAAATTCTTCACCATAGGCGTTCATAAATTGATCTGGTAAAGAGGCTGTTACTCGATACATGGCTTGTTCTGTCTTAATGGGGAGGGCTTTGTCACTTGGCAAGATCAAAGCTTTGTCAATGCTCGTGATAGCACCAGTCATTAAGCCGAATTTCTGATAAGGAAAAGCATCAAAGCGGATATTGACGGTATCACCTTGTTGAACAAAACCAGCAGAGCGGGTAGGTAGGAGTAATTCTAACTCAAGGGGCGAGTTGGTGGGGATGATACTTAAAATCGGTGTACTTGGGGATACTTGGCTCCCTACTTTAGCCTGAATCGCTGTAACAGTGCCTTGCTTGGGCGCTTTCTGTGTAAATTCATATTCGCTGTTTAGCTCTACTTTTTGGGCCTGTAATAAAGAGATCTGTTGTTGTATCTCAAGTAGTTTTAAGTTGTGTTGTTCAGGCAGCAACTGTTGCTGGGTTTGTATTTGTGTTATCTCGACCTGAAGCGAACTCACCTCTTTATCTATTGTTTGATTCGCTTCTTGGTATTCTAATAACGCTTCTTGAGCTTCTATCAAGGCTGTTGCTGAAAGGTATCCATCTTGAGATAAGGTTTGTCGTTTTTCATAGAGTTGGGTTTGTAGGTCAAGGCGTATGGTGTTGGTTTGTTTGGCTTTGTTAATTGCGCTTAAACTTTGATTCAGGCGCTCTAACTGGTGCTGCAAAGTGAGAGTTTGCTTGTTAAACAGGGCGTCAGAAATGGTTCGCTTTTTTTCCAACATTTTCAACTGTGTGTCTATTTCTTGAATGAGAGCTGTGGTTCGCTCTTTTCCACTGGTTAAGCCTTGGCTATTTTGAATCCGTGCAATCGGCTGGCCCTCTGTGATTTCTAGTCCTTCCTCTACCCAGAGCTGATTGAGTACCCCTGAACGAGCAAAATATAAAGTGATGACGCCTTTTTGTGGGGCTAGGTATCCCTTCACTGTCTCTTTACGTGCGAACTCAAATTGCGAAAGATAGAACAAGATGAGAACAAAGAGAGCGAAAAGTGCCGCACTGATACCATACAAGGACAGTGGCTGAATTAAAACGACGCGACCTGTTAGCGTTTGTTTTTTTGCTTCAAGAACTTGTCGGCGAAATAACATAATAATTCCTTTTTCTGTTTATTCCTTGGATTAGTGCCTTAGACTGTTTAGGTCAAATTGCAAGTTTATGGATAGTTAGGGGCTCTCTCCATGCTAGAAGGAGCGGAGAAAAAACTCAGCTTATTAAACAGTAATTACGAGTGATTTTTTGGGGGAGGAACTCTCTTGATGCAAAGGAAAACCAATCGAATAATCAAGAACTAAGAAACTCAATGCCTCATCATAAATTAGCAATAATTAAATACTTCCTCCCGAATAAGCACGTTAATTTTTAACATCCAAGCAGGGAGGTTAGGTCGGAATGCAACAGATTTTAAACCGACAGGTCAGTTGTCCGTCCGCTCTCTCTTGGAACCGTGGATTTTATGATGTTTTATGTATGAGGGAGAGTTTAACAATGAAAGTATTAGCTACTGTTCATGAGATTGAGCAAGTTGTTGGAGGGAATCCTGGTCGTGGAATTGGAAGCTGGATCCGTGATTCGCTTGATAGAGCACACGCACCAGTTGCAAGAGCTCGTTATAGCGAATATCGCCAGCGAAGAGATAGCTCGGGAGATCGTGCTGCACAGGCTCGTTCTCGTTCGCGCAGCGATATGAATGACCGCCACGACAAAGGTGGCAGTAACCGTATTGGAGGCCGTTAGGTTTCGGAGTAATTTACGATGCGGTTAATGATCTTTGCTGTGGTGGTAATCTATATAGGTTATTTTTTTCCAAGTTATATTCTGCTTGATTACTACCTGCTCATTACCCGAGAGTGGGCACTTAATCCGAGTTTGGATCGAGTGCTCTACTCCGTTATCGCCTACTACTTGTTACCCGTTATCGCTTTTTCCACGTTGTTTATTAGTGCTCGGCGAGATAAGCATTGGAAGCAGTATTCAACCTCTTGGCCTAGAAACACATGTACATGGGGTGAAGGCGTATTGGTATTGCTTGGTTTGATCTCATTGAATTCTGTATCAAATTATATTCAATATATTGTTTTTGATTGGTTTTCTCCAGGCTATTGGCAGGCTCAAGCCTACAATTTCACGCCTTTGTTTTCAGCCTATGATGGTGTGATTGATTGGTTGAGTGTGTTAAGCAGCGTTATGGACGGTGTGTTTATTTCTCCCGTGATAGAAGAGCTTCTCTTTCGTTATTTGTTGTTTGTTATTTTAAGATCCGTTTTTGGGGTTACCTGCGCAGCATTACTCTCAAGCCTAATATTCGCTTCAATACATCAGTGGGCACTTTACGCCTTTATGTCAGGGATATTTTTATGCTGGGTCTTTGAGCGATATCGCCGCTTAGAAGTGGTCATTGCCATTCATGCTGGTCATAATTTGTTTATTTTACTTTATGACCTTGTTTATTACTTGATAACACAGCTTCACTTTAATCCTTGGGAGGCAGTTGACATTAGTATTATTGCGCTGCAAGCGGGTTATCTGGTGTTGTTTTTGCTCTTTATTTATTATCAGCGAAGAGAGTTTAGGGAGGAGTAATGTTAACAAGAAGAATGTTTCTTATACTTATTTACTTAAATATCGCCTTACTCTTTTTAAGCGTACTTTGGTTTTTAGTCCCATCTTTCAAACAGTATTCGTTAAGCGATTACTATGCTTACAGCGCCATTGTGATCTTAGTTCTGAGTGCTCTGGTTGCTCAAGGTGGCCGGAGTAGTACTGAAGTGACGGACAATAAAAATAATTACCGGGCGGTTGTGTTCTTGTTAACTTTGGGCTCGATATTAATGATTAAAAGCTTCGTGTTAACTTTGATTTAGAGGCTATTATCGTCACCATCAAAATATGTAGTTTCGTGTAAATCTTTGTTATAGCGGGTACCACATACATTGCATTTTATATTCTTGTATGAATTTGAGTAACCATATCCCCCAAGCAGTAATTCACAAATTTTTCCAAGGAAGGAGGTAGATCGATCGTGCTCTATGGTATGTGGAGTGTACTTTTTGCAGTTTTGGCAAAATAGCTTCATAAAGACTCCAAAGCTTTCACTAACTTTCTCTCAAGTGAGCGAGACATTACTCGACCTCTAGAGTTGTGGCTACCAAACAAGGCAAATGCTTCACAAAAGTTTTGATTCATTATCTCTAACTTTGCTCGAAGCATATCAATATGAAAGCCGTTAGTGTCAATACTGGAACCGTGAGTGCTTGTGATATTGGCAATAATTTCTTGTATATGTTCTTTATAAGCCTCTACCTCATAGAGCAAAGTCAAAGCCTCAAAGTAATCGTTATCACTCTGGTTAAGTGTTGCTGTTTTCAGGAGAATTTTAGCCTCAGTAAGTCGTGACGAAAAAATCAGTGAGAATAGTAAATAACAGTAGCAACCTGCGATATAAGTGTCATCTTGGTTCTCATTACTCTTAACTTGCCCTAAAAAGTTAAGAGCATTTTGATAGTTACCAATTTGGCAGTCTTCTTTAATTGAAAAGTAAACCCACCTTAGATCCGTCGGGAACTCTTTAACGTTCTTTTTGTTAAGTCGTGTATTTCTTATAAGTTTGGTTTTCATTTGCTCGAGAGAATACCCTCGATGTGTAATTGAGTGTTTTAGAGATATGTATGAGAAGTGCAATGCGTCATTGTTGGGCCTTACAATCTCATGCACAAATCCGAAATAGCAAAAGTGTGTCTTGTTAAAAATTCGAGGGATGTTACGCGCAACAGAGCCCGATTCGTCTACAACTGTAACTTCAAATACAGTATTTTCTGTGTTGGCTAAAGCTAGTAAGTAGAAAAGCTCATCAAAAAAAGAAGAGCTTACACGTTCATCAGAGTCAAGATGAAAAACAATGTCATTTGAACATAGGCTAGATAGGTAGTTTCTCATATGAGAAAAGTTATCCACCCACTCTAGAAAGCAAACTTTAATTTTTGAACCGGAGTAGTGTAAGGAAAGAGCATTGTACGCTACTAAATTGGTTGCTAGTATTACAACTTCATTACTCTGTTCTATTACACTGGATATCGTTTCTTTGATACTCTGTGATAGGTGGTCAGTCATAATGCATGTTGATAATTTAATCATCACATACCTCAATATATTTAATTGCTTTAATTTTTGTTGGATTATCTAAGGAGCTCATAATGGAAATAAAGGTATCTAATTCGTTGAAATACCGGGCTAACAAGGCATCTATAGCCTTTTTGAAGTAGTTTTCATTATTAATTTTGGTTAATTTTTTAAAAATATCTGAAGGGGTTATATATTTATCGGAATTAATGTATAAAGTCCAGTCGATTATTAGATACATAATGAAGAACTCATCAAACAAATCTTCTTGGTAGTTACTTAAAGATAATAGGAAGTTCCTTTTAAGTTTGTTTTTATTTATTATTATATCATTTTTGTACCCCGAATGTATGATATATATCTGGCTTAAACATTGTATTTTACTATTGTATGGCGTTAGTTGTTCATGAACATACCCGTAGTAATAGAAATCTGATGTCTTAAACATTCTAGGAATGGAATAGCCTTTCTCCTTTTTATCTTCAGTAACACTGACTATGTAAGGACATATGGCGTTGGTGCCTTCTGGTGCCGAAAGAATAACTTCTTTTAGATTGAACTGTTCTTTTATTATTTCATCAGCATCGATGGTAATGACCCATTCATAGCTCACTTGAGATAAAGCAAAATTTCTCGCTGAAGAAAAATCATCATCCCATTCAAAATGGTAAAGTTTTATTAATTTAGATTTGATACTTTTGATTATATTAATAGTTTCATCTTTAGAACCAGTGTCTACTACAATTATTTCGTCAACATGATTGAAGAGTGAAAGGATAGCATCTTTGATACTCTCTTCTTCATTTTTACAGATTATGTATGATGATAATTTAACCATGTCGTTAATCTTTTATTCTGGGTTTTGTCTATAGAACTAAGATAAAGCACTGGCTAACTAGTCAGCGCTTTAGTAGATGTATAATATCTATACTCTCGAAAGGTATTAGCGCTGAGAGCAGCGCCTTTCCGGTCGACGTGCCGCTTTAGCCCCGGCACTATTACGATTTTCCCTGTATCTATCTAAAGCCCTAGAAAGTCCACGACTGCAACCACCACCAATCAACATCATTTCTTCTTCAGTTAATAATTTAGACATAATAATATTCCTTAGTAAAAGTTAGTCATATACCTATTAGCATGATGGGATTACCATACTAAAGCGTATCTAACCGTCAAGGATAGTATAATTTTTTTAATGACCATTACTAATTAATTAAATAATAAATTATATAAAATGAACTAGTATAACTGACGTTATGTGGTAGTTTCTTAAATGAAATAAATTTAATTTATAATTAATAAAACTTTGAGTGTAATATGATGAATAAAAGTCATAAGAAATTTATTATATGGGGTAGTTTGCTGAGTGTTTTTGCCATTATGATAAGCCAGCGCAATCTTAGCCCTGAGTTAATATTTCCTAAATGTGAGATTAACAAGCCAGTTCAATCAAAGATCACTTTTTATATTGATGAGTCCGTTGTGTATAAAAATGAAATTGTCGGAAAACTGCATGAAGCCGTGGCAATGTCTAACACAATATTAGCTAACTCTTGTGTACCTATTATTCGCTCTTTTAAAGAGAGTCGATTTATATCTATGCCAAAGAGTTTTTCATCTGTTTCCTCTCTACATTCTGCCTTAAAAGAAGAAGTAGGTGCTTCCGAAATTGACCATCTTAGAAGTAACCCAATAGAGCAGTATGTGGTCGTTCTTGGTGAGAATCACCCTGTCGTCCTTGAGCAAGAGATTCACGGCATGACAATGATGAATATGAATGATAGCTTTATTGTCTTATCTGAGAAATTTCCTGTTACCGTTTTAGAACACGAATTTGGGCACTTAGCTTGGGCTATGCATGAGCAGCCAGATACTGAAAGTGGTAAGTTTTGGATTAATGAGCAAGTTTTCCCTGGTAATATAAACAAGGTAAAGCCTTACGCGGGTGCTTATCGTTGCTCGAATTACGGCACTGTCATGAGCTATGCTACACAAGTAGTTCCTGCGTACTCTAGCCCCCTGATTAGTAATAACGGAGAGTTATGTGGTCACGAAGTTAAGGCCGATAATGCTAGGGTTATGCAGGAATACGCTGAAAGTTTAAGATAACTCCTTCTAAAGTTTTCTCTTCACTTGAAGCACCCTACGGGCTACCTGCTTTATTTCGCGAACCTCCTCGCTCGTTCCTCACTCTTCGGTGGCTCAACCAAGCCATCTTCAATCACAAACAACGTGCTTTACGTTGTCTTGTCCGTTCCGGTCACAATCAGGGCTAGACAAGCTTTCACTTTCGCGGCCAAGTGCTGTCTGAGTGTGCTTTGGCTTGTGCTCTATTTGTCCTTCGGTTGAGTTTCAGCGACTCGTTTGCGCCACTTCTAATCCTTTGCCAGCAGAACTTCACCATCAAAAGTAAAATGAACGCTACGCGCTTTTGACGGTGAAAACCGTGCCGTCAGTCGGGAAGTTAGGCGAAAACGACGATGAAACCCTAATAACCCAAGGAGCACACCATGCCACATTCCCTTTCTTTGCACACTCACAGCACTAAGCCCGCAAAAGCGAGCAACGTATCCCCGTTGCATCCGTCAGGCTCTACAACAATGAAGGTTGCGCCGTTGTCAGTTTTGATTCACTGGTCTGAATCTTCCAGGCTACAAACCGATGAAGAATTTGAGTTTGAAATCTTTGAGGCCATCGCACTCAAAGCCGCACTAGATAACCCATTAGGCGGTTACGACAAAGCAGAAGTAACGGTAAAGTTTGAAGGTGGTCATCTGCATCGGTGTCGAATTGATTTGGGGTGTGGAGGCAATGAAATCGGCTTCGCTGATCATTGCTTTCGCATCCTGGAATATTCTGAATCTCTAAAGAAATCAGAGCCGAATCATTGGTATTTAACTAACCCGCAAGGCAAAGAACTAATAGAGCTGTTGAAAACATATCAACTCAATCGACAACAAGTGGCCAATGGCCGCCAGAGCGCGTTTGAAAAAGTACGTGTAGCTAAAGCGCAGAATAAAGGGATGGTTCAAACACGTTGTGAGGTTAAGCAATGAAAGCATTTGTATTAGATACCCGACTAGTTCGACTGTTTGAAAGGTTAGCTGCCCTTAACCCGCCAGTAGGTCAAATGGTGTCGGCTTTAAATGTTGTGTTACAACAATCGGGCTCTCACATTGAAAGTAAGCAGGATTTCTGTGATTTCATTGAACAAGTAGAACGATTCCAAGCCGAAAGCTCGAGCGAGGGTTTTAGTGAGTGAAGGGGCTAGTTAACCAGATGGTGGGCTTTGTCCGTGCTTCGCACGTCAAAGCCCCAAAACAAATGAAGCAAATTCATTGCACCTTTTTCTTTTCTATCAGTAACTTATTTTTAATTATGACTAAATAATAAGTGTTTTTTCAGCTAATCCTATAGCTTGGTTGAGACATATAAAACGAATAGGACTGGGAAAACATGCGCAAAATCATTGATACTCAAGCAGCCCCAAAAGCGATCGGACCATATTCTCAAGGGGTCATCACTGGTGGGCTAATTTTCACTTCAGGTCAATTACCATTGAGTCCTCATACAGGACTTTTGGTCAAAAGTAGTCTGGAGAAGCAAACCGTGCAGTGTCTAGAGAACATGAGAGCGATTTTGCTCCATGCAGACGCTGACATGTCAGATGTAGTGAAAACAACCGTCTACCTTACCGATATGATGAGCTTTTCCGTGGTAAATGAAATTTATAACGATTTCTTTATTAAGAACGGCGCCAATTTTTTCCCTGCGAGAACCTGCATCGAAGTATCGAAACTTCCTCTCAATGCCCTGATTGAAATAGAGGCCGTTGCTGTCGCGCCTTAGCTGTTACTCGTTTCGTTTTTTAGCCCCAGCCTAGAGCTGGGGTTACTATTTAGACATACCTTAGTGCGTACTTTTTCTCCTTATGTTTAATGGTGTAAATCTTACAAATCCAATGCAACCTATTATATTTATGGCTTTTATCACCTAAGTATCGCGAAATGAGTAAGAATTACATTTTTCGAGAGTTAGAGTGCCAAATG
>NZ_JBFSSD010000048.1:0-37439 GCF_041466145.1 Vibrio sp. 10N.239.312.D08
GAGCGCAACCTTGCCAAGGTTGAGGTCATCGGTTCGAACCCGATGTATCGCTCCAGCTTTCTTCTAAAAAAGCTATTAAGACTCTTTAAACCACCGTGTTTTTCTTTAGATCACAGAGTTTAAAGGCGACCACAAAGGTCACGCTCTTTCTTTAATGCTGCGAAGCATAATCCCCCAAAAAAGCAAATAATCCTCCATCATGGTGGATATTTTTTTGTCTTAAATTTTTCTTAGCAACTGAAATGCTAGTAAATATCAGGTCTCTGAAGCAGACACTTGAGGTTTTTCACATCTATAAACAGACTTATCCACAAAATGTTAGGTGTGGATAACTTGGTTGATAAAGTTGTTTCAGGCTTAATTCTTTACCTATCCCTAAAAGATCTTTCTTGTTTTCAATATATTAGATGAATTGCAGCGTTCGTAACTTGTTGTTTTTTATCAAGTTGGATGCCTATCTTGGATTTAATAAAAGATCGTTAACTTGTTGTTTTTTGATCTTAATCATTTATCGGTACTGTGTTTAACTTTGCTCGGGTGTCGGAAGTTTACGAGAGTTCTGAATTTTTTCCACATTGTTAGAATTGAGAACAAGGTCAAACATTGTTCTAAAATTATGTGCAACGAGTTGTCTTAAATATTGGACTATCGATGTGGGTGTCGCTGTCAATCGTTGATACCAAAAGGGCTAGGCGTCTCTTGGTAGTCCTTTCTCAACGATGCGTATCAGCCGGTGCTTTTTGGTGGAGATTTTGCTGTTACTTTTTTGCACACAGCTATTTTTCTGCGTAGAGCTATCTTCTTGCACACTGCTAGCGTTGGGTAACTGCTGTAGTTGTTTATTCAAAGCCCACTCAATATGCACATCAAGCATTTCGTTTTTGCCTTGATGAGACTCCAGGGTTTCAATAATGCGTTGTTGAAATGGTGCATTGCCCATCGCAACAAAGATATTGCGTAACCACTGGGTGTGGCCGATACGTCTGATTGCTGAGCCTTCCATTTTCTTTAGGAAGGTTGCTTCGTCCCAACTTGAAAGTGAAACCAGATCGGCTTCTTGGAAATCTTCTCTGCGGTGAAAGTCTGTTTGCTCTGTGAGTTCGACATGACGATTCCACGGGCAAACTAACTGACAATCATCGCAACCGTAGATACGGTTACCAATGGCATCTCTATACTCTTCAGGGATCACACCATCATATTCAATGGTTAAGTACGAAATACATTTGCGCGCATCAACCACGCCATCAGCAATAATGGCACCCGTTGGGCAAGAAGTGATACATGCGGTGCATTTGCCGCACTCATCAACACTGGGTTCATCCGTGGGAAGAGGGATGTTAACTAACAGCTCCCCTAGAAAGAACCAAGAGCCAGCGTCTTTATCAAGAATTAATGAGTGTTTACCTGTCCAGCCCAACCCTGCTTTTTGAGCGAGTGGTCTTTCCAAAATGGGCGCTGAATCGACGAAAGGGCGTGAGTCTAAACCCTCGACCTCTTTTTCAATTCTTTGTCCTAGCTTTTTCAACTGGTTACGGAACAATTTGTGATAGTCGCGGCCTAAAGAATAGCGGCTGATGTAGCCTTGAGTGGTATCGCTTAGGTTAGAGGCGAACTGAGCTTCTGGTGGTAGGTAGTTCATTCGAGCGCTGATCACTCGAATTGTGCCTGGGTGAAGTTCATCAGGACGTGCACGCATCATCCCATGTCGAGCCATCCAATCCATTTCGCCGTGGTTGCCAGCATCTAGCCATGCTTGAAGAGGGGCTTCGTGTTCACTTAAATCAACATCGCAGATGCCAACTTTTTGAAAGCCCAGCTCTTTTCCCCAGATTTTAATTTTTTCAGCAAGATGGTCTAGATTCATGGCTTATTTCTTATTTTCTCTGTTTTACAATTAGAGATAAGGCTAATTAAAATTAGGTTCGGCAAAAATGGGGGCGGATCTTAACGGATCTTAGTGGTGTTGACCAGAACAGACGCGTTTTGAGCAGTATTTTTCATAGAACTTACACTTGAGTGCTTGTCTCCCAAAAGCATCACGGTTTACTATTCTTGTTCTTTTGATTTTTATATAGTCAACGATCGATTTTTAGAGAACGTATTCATGAGCACGAAACAATTTACTTTGAAAGATGAACAAGCAACGATTCAATTAGGAACGGAGCTTTCTAATCTTTGCTCACAGCAGACGACTATTTATCTGCATGGTGATCTTGGCGCAGGTAAAACGACTTTCAGTCGTGGCTTTGTAAAAGCACTTGGCCATCAAGGAAATGTAAAAAGCCCTACGTATACTCTAGTTGAACCTTATCAACTTGCCGACTGGCAGGTATATCACTTCGATCTTTATCGCTTAGCCGATCCTGAAGAATTAGAGTTCATGGGGATTCGTGATTACTTCACGCCAGATGCTATCTGTTTGGTTGAATGGCCTGAGAAAGGCTATGGGATGCTACCAGAAGCGGATTTGGATATTGATATTCGTTACCAAGACGATCACCGTATTGTTTCTTTAACCGCTAATAGTGAATACGGACAGCGCTTACTTAGTCAGTTGGAGTTATGTTGATTTCTAAACGCCTTTTTTCAACAGCGGCCATGATGGCTGCTGTTTTCTCTTTACTGTTTTCTTCGCTTGTTTCAGCAAACTCACTGAAAAGTTTGAGGGTTTGGCCTTCTCCAGAAGAAACTCGTGTGGTTATTGATTTAAAGTCAGAAGCGGACTTTAGCTATTTCACCCTGAGTAGCCCGAGTCGCTTAGTGGTTGATTTAAAAAATACCAGTCTTGCGACTAAGTTACCGGTCGAGGTGAAAGACAGCCCTGTTCTATCTAAGATTCGTAAGAGCTCACCGCCAGACAAAAGCACGTATCGCCTGGTTTTTGAGTTAAAGAAGTCGTCTAAAGCAGAGTTGTTTAAACTGAGCCCGACTCCGGGTGGTCAGTATGGACACCGCTTGGTGATCGATTTACCTCATGGTGCGGCAAGTAAAGCGACATCGACACCGAGTAAGCCAACGGTAAGTAAGAACATTAATCAGGTTAAGCGCCAGAAAGATATTCTAATTGTGATTGATCCTGGCCACGGTGGTGAAGACCCAGGTTCGATTGGTCCTACGCGTAAATACGAAAAAGACGCGACTCTGAGTATTTCTAAGAAGTTAGCAGCTCAACTGAATGCGGTCCCGGGGATCAAAACTCGTATGACTCGTAATGCTGATTACTTTGTGAACCTGAATCGACGTGTTGCGATTGCTCGAGAGAATGAAGCTCACCTGTTGATCTCTATTCACGCCGACGCCTTTACGACGCCTCAACCAAGAGGTGGTTCAGTGTTTGTATTGAACACTCGACGCGCAAATACAGAGATCTCTCGTTGGATTGAGAATAAAGAGAAACAGTCTGAATTGCTTGGTGGTAGCGGTGCAGCGTTCACAAGCAATATTGATGATAAGAACGTAAACCAAACCCTGCTTGATTTGCAGTTTAGCCACTCTCAAAAAGAGGGCTACAAACTGGCAACGGCAATTCTGTCTGAAATGGGTAAGGTTGCGAAACTGCACAATAGCAAGCCGATTAACACCAGCTTAGCAGTATTACGTTCACCACAGATCCCATCAGTACTGGTAGAGACAGGTTTTATTTCGAATCCGACGGAAGAGAAGCTTCTTTTCCAACGTTCGCACCAAGATAAATTGGCACGAGCAGTGACTAAAGCGGTGGTTAAGTATTTGAAGGCTAACCCGCCTGAAGGGATTATCTTGTCTAACGCAACGTCATCAACGGGCAGCGTGAGCCAACATAAAGTCTCTCGTGGTGAGTCTTTGTCTGTGATTGCGAGCAAGTATGGTACGTCGACACAGACGTTGATGAAGTTCAACAATCTGAAATCGAGCAGCCTAGCAATTGGCCAAGTACTTAAGATTCCAGGCAGTGCTTCAACTTCATCATCAAGCAGTGCGGTTAAAACGAAGACCATCACTCACACGGTTAAGTCTGGAGAGTACCTAGGTAAGATCGCCAGCCGCTATAAAGTGTCGGTGGCTGATATTAAACGTGAGAACCGTTTGAAATCAGAGACGGTGAGAGTAGGCCAAAAGTTACGTATTACGGTTGAAGTTAAAGATGTTCCTCTGCGCAAACACAAAGTTGCAAGAGGTGATTACCTTGGCAAGATAGCTTCGAAATACGGCGTGAGCGTCAACAGCATTCGCCAAGCGAATAAGTTAAAATCTGACAGCCTGGCTATCGGCCAAGTGTTGATTATTCCTCACAAGTAGTCTTGGGAATGCTAAACAGCTTCAGGTATATCAATGATAAAAAATAAGAACTAGTGCAAACGTAGCAGCGTTTCCATCAATGGCAGTAAGGTAGCTATAAATATGACGATCAAAATACTGCCAGCTCGGTTAGCTAACCAAATCGCAGCGGGTGAGGTGGTAGAAAGACCCGCTTCTGTTGTAAAAGAGTTGGTTGAGAACAGTTTGGATTCTGGTGCGACACGTATCGATATTGATATCGAGAAAGGTGGCGCCAAGATGATCCGCGTTCGTGACAATGGTAAAGGCATCGTAAAAGATGAGCTTGCCTTGGCACTGAGTCGTCATGCTACCTCCAAAATCCACACTCTTGATGACCTAGAGGCGATCGTCAGCCTCGGTTTCCGTGGTGAAGCGCTGGCGAGTATTAGCTCGGTTGCGCGCTTGACCATGACTTCACGCCCTGCCACTCAAGATCAAGCTTGGGCAGCACACAGTGAAGGTCGTGATATGCAGGTAAAACTGCAGCCAGCAGCACACCCAATTGGTACTTCGGTTGAGGTGTTGGATCTGTTCTTCAATACGCCAGCACGCCGCAAATTCTTACGCACCGAGAAAACTGAATTCACCCATATTGATGAGTTGCTTAAACGCATCGCATTGAGTCGTTTTGATGTGACGATCAACCTTCGTCATAACGGCAAGATGATTCGTCAGTACCGCGCTGCAAAAACACAAGTTCAAGCAGAAAAGCGCATCGCTGCGGTATGTGGCAATCCTTTTGTTTGTCATATGCTTAAGATCGAACTTGAGCATCAAGGCCTAAAACTTCATGGCTGGATCACCACGCCAGAAGGAGCAAGACAACAAAGCGACCTGCAATACTGCTATGTGAATGGTCGTATGATGCGTGACAAGCTGATCAATCATGCGATTCGTCAAAGCTACGAAACCAGCCTGCGTCCAGACCAATTCGCGACGTATGTGTTGTTCATTGAACTCGACCCACATCAGGTGGACGTGAATGTCCACCCTGCAAAACATGAAGTGCGTTTTCATCAAGCGCGCCTTGTGCATGACTTTATTTACCAAGCATTGAGTGATGGTTTAGCACAGAGCAAGCAGATCGATGCTGCACCAATCAATCAGTCGGCTTTTCATCAGTCAGAAGTGATTCATCATCAGCAAGATAGTACGAGCTCTGCAGTTGATGGTGTTGCAAGTTTCGCTGAGCCAGAAAGCGTAATGCCTAGCAGTTCGGATCAAACCCAAGTTTCGGATAGGGTGCGACACGCTATTGAGCAAACGCCTGCCTACCCGAGAAAAGCAGAATCAGAGCACGCTTTTGATAAGCCTCAACACAGCGTTAATGATGGTGGGCGACACTATGTTTCATCAATTAGCCCAAGCTCATCAACCAGTCCAAGTTCATTAGCTGGCCGAAGCTCGGCTACTAGTGACAGCAGTTTTACCGGTTCCTCTCGCCAAGAGTGGATAGAGTCTCGACCTGTTCCGAGAAAAGAGAAAGAGCCACACCAACATCATGGTGAACCCGCGCCATCTAAGCGAGAAGTGAAAGCCTATAAAGAGCTTCTGAAAACGCCAGATTTTGATGAGCAAGTTGTACAGCCTTCACTTTCTCAAGAGCATGTGGCACCAGTAGAAACCAGAGACAACTTAGAAAATAAAGAAAATAAAGAAGCTAAGCCTGCTCAACAGAATCCTGTTCATTTAAAGCCAAGAGCACCTGTAACGGACTTGGGCAAAGCGGTCTCGATTGTGGAACGTCAGTATCTGGTAATGGGCAATAAGAACGGCAGTGTGCTGGTTTCCTTGGCTAAGGCTGAGTTATTGCGTGTTGTTGGTCAGCTTGATACTCGAGGTGGTGCGTTAAAAAGCCAACCGTTATTGGTGCCTTTATCGATTAAGCTGGGTAGTGAACTTGTCGAAGTTGCTAAGGCGCTGAGTCAAACTCTGGCATTACTGGGGATTGAGCTTAAGGCGCGAAACAGCGAGGCGGTAATGGTGATGGGCGTGCCTTCTCCTTTAAGGCAGCAAAACTTACAAATTTTGATCCCAGATCTGTTATCTTACGCGGCTTCAATAAATGCCCAGGGTGCAGTGAAGCAACCTAATGACATGTTGTCAGCTTTGGTTAACTGGATCGGGATTCAAACCGCACAAGTAAAAAGCGACTACACTTTATCTGAAGCGGTTCAACTAGTTGGGGAACTAGAACAACTTTGGCATGGTCTACTTCCATTAGATGATCCAGAGTTTGTTAATCCTATCGACTTTTCAGCGACTATAGCCGCGTTTACGGTTTAATTTTTTCGCGACGACCTTTGTCTTTTTAGCTGAATACGTCGCGACACAAAGCCCTTTGCTAAAAAGCGCTAAAACAGAGAAGCAAATACAAAATATCATGACTGAAAAATTACCTTTAGCGTTGTTTTTAATGGGCCCAACGGCGTCAGGAAAAACAGATTTAGCTATCCGCTTACGTCAGAAATACCCTGTAGAGATCATCAGTGTCGATTCGGCATTGATCTACAAAGACATGGATATTGGTACCGCTAAACCGGATGCGGAAGAGCTTGCGCTCGCGCCTCATCGCTTGATTGATATTTTGGATCCAAGCGAAGCGTATTCTGCGGCAGATTTTCGTCGTGATGCGATCAATGAAATGAATAAGATTGTAGCGGAAGGCAAAATCCCGTTACTTGTTGGTGGCACAATGCTGTACTACAAAGCATTGTTGGAAGGTTTATCGCCATTACCAGCCGCGGATCAAGAGATTCGTAAGCAGATTGAAGCGGAGTCTATTGAACAGGGTTGGCAGGCATTGCACGATCAATTAAGAGAGATAGATCCCGTATCCGCTGAAAGAATACACCCAAATGATCCACAAAGGCTTTCAAGGGCATTGGAAGTTTACCGAATTTCGGGTAAAACATTAACAGAGCTAACTCAAACGAAAGGCGATAGCCTGCCATTTCGTGTAAAACAATTTGCAATAGCTCCCAAGGAAAGGAAAGAGCTCCATCGCCGCATTGAACTTCGCTTTGAGAAGATGATAGAGGCGGGGTTTGAAGATGAGATGAAGGCGTTATATGCCAGAGACGATCTTCACCCTGAACTGCCATCGATCCGATGCGTTGGTTATAGGCAGATGTGGGATTATTTAGATGGGAATTGCGATTTAGACGAAGCGGTTTTCCGTGGTGTCTGCGCAACCCGTCAATTGGCCAAGCGACAAATCACCTGGTTACGCAGTTGGGATGATTTAACTTGGTTAGATAGCGAAAACATTGATCAAGCGTTAGAAACTCTTTCAGATGCAATAGCATCTGATTAGTATTGCTGTGTATAATGTGATCGCTTTTGCGTGAATATACTCTGGAAAGGATCCGTTATTGAGGCTTTTAAAAATCACAGCCTTTCAATAACAACGGAGTTTTTTTATTCATTTAGCTCAGATGCAAAGGCCGCACCTTTTTGTGCACCACTAGCTAAATAATTACAACAAAATACAAATAAGGAAAATAAAATGGCTAAGGGGCAATCGCTACAAGACCCATTCCTAAATGCACTCCGTCGTGAGCGCATTCCAGTCTCTATCTATCTTGTTAACGGCATTAAGCTGCAAGGTCAGATCGAGTCTTTCGATCAATTCGTGATCTTATTGAAGAACACAGTAAACCAAATGGTTTACAAGCATGCGATTTCTACTGTGGTACCTGCTCGCGCAGTTAGTCACCACAGCGGCGAGCAACGCACGCCATCTGATCGTCCAGAGAAGACTGAAGATTAATCGTTCAATTTGTACAGCTTGCGCTGTAATAAGGAGTTGGTTGCTTGTTTGACCGTTATGAATCCGGCGAGCGAGCCGTACTTGTTCATATCAACTTCACGCAAGAGGGAGAATGGGAAGATCTAAGCGAATGTGAAATGCTGGTCTCCTCAGCGGGGGTAGAAACGCTACAAGTGATTACTGGTAGCCGACAATCCCCACTCCCTAAATACTACGTTGGAGAAGGTAAAGCCCTAGAAATCGCACAAGCTGTTCAGCTAACCGGTGCTGAAATTGTGATTTTTAACCACTCCCTCTCTCCTGCCCAAGAGCGCAACCTCGAGCAATTGTGTAAATGTCGTGTGATTGATCGCACGGGTTTGATCTTAGATATCTTTGCACAACGTGCGCGAACTCATGAAGGTAAGCTACAAGTTGAGCTCGCTCAGCTTCGTCATATCTCTACTCGACTGATTCGTGGTTGGACTCACCTTGAAAGGCAGAAAGGTGGTATTGGTCTTCGTGGTCCAGGTGAAACTCAACTGGAAACCGATCGACGTTTGTTGCGTGACCGTATAAAGGCAATACTACGTCGTTTAGCGAAAGTCGCTAAGCAGCGTGAACAAGGACGACGTGCTCGTAATCGAGCTGAAATCCCAACAATTTCTTTGGTTGGTTATACCAACGCAGGGAAATCAACACTTTTCAATCGCATCACAAGTGCTGGTGTTTATGCGGCAGACCAACTGTTTGCAACCCTAGACCCAACACTACGTAAGATTGATTTGGCAGATGTCGGGCCTGCAATTCTCGCAGATACCGTAGGTTTTATCCGTCATCTACCACACGACTTGGTCGCTGCGTTCAAGGCAACATTACAAGAGACGCAGGAAGCTGACATTTTGTTACATGTTGTTGATGCCAGTGATGACCGTTTTCGTGAGAACATTCAGGCTGTTCATGAAGTATTAGAAGAAATCGATGCTCATGAAGTGCCAACCCTTGTAGTCATGAACAAAATTGACTGCATGGAAGACCAAAAACCTCGAATTGAAAGAGATGAAGAGGGCGCACCTCGCGCTGTTTGGGTTTCTGCAATGGAAGGAGAAGGTATTGAGCTACTGTTTGAAGCTTTAACTGAGCGTTTAGCTAGCCAGATGGTTCAATTCCGGTTATGTATTCCACATCAACATCAGGGTCGCATTCGCAGCTTATTCTTCGAGATGAAATGTATTCAACAGGAAGAGTATGATGAAAATGGTAACTTGTTGATAGATATCCGAATGCAACAAATAGATTGGTCTAAACTTGAAAAAAGAGAAGGGGCGCTCTTAGGTGACTTTATCGTTACCAAAGAGACTGCTACAGTATAACGTCATATCAAATGATGGAGCTTTCTAATGGCGTGGAATGAGCCTGGAAATAACAACAACGGCGATAATAACGGCCGCGATAATGACCCTTGGGGTAATAAAAATAATCGCGGCGGCCGAGATCAAGGACCGCCAGATCTAGACGAAGTGTTTAATAAACTAAGTCAAAAGTTAGGTGGCAAGTTTGGTAAAAAAGGTAGCAACGGCAACGGACCATCTATTGGTGGTGGCGGTGCAATTGGCTTTGGTGTCATTGCCGTTATTGCTATTGCTATCTGGTTCTTCGCTGGTTTCTACACCGTTGGCGAAGCAGAAAGAGCAGTAGTACTTCGACTGGGTCAGTTCGACCGTATCGAAGAACCTGGTCTTAACTGGCACCCACGCTTCATCGATGAAATCAGTGATGAGCAACTAGTAAACGTTCAAGCGATTCGTTCTCTACGTGCTGCTGGCACGATGCTAACGAAAGATGAAAACGTTGTGACCGTTGAAATGGGTGTTCAATACCGTGTTTCTGACCCATACAAGTACTTGTATCGTGTAACGAATGCAGACGACAGTTTACGTCAAGCAACCGATTCCGCGCTTCGTGCGGTAATTGGTGACTCACTAATGGATAGTATCCTGACAAGTGGTCGTCAGCAGATTCGTCAAAGCACTCAAGAAACGTTGAACCGTATTATTGATAGCTACGACATGGGTATTCTGATTGTTGACGTGAACTTCCAGTCAGCACGTCCACCTGAGCAAGTGAAAGATGCATTTGATGATGCTATCGCGGCTCGTGAGGATGAAGAGCGTTTTGAACGTGAAGCTGAAGCTTACCGAAATGACATTCTTCCAAAAGCAACAGGTCGTGCTGAGCGTTTGAAGAAAGAAGCGGTGGGTTACTCAGAGCGCACAGTTAATGGTGCTCTAGGTCAAGTTGCTCAATTCGAGAAACTGCTACCTGAATACCAAGCTGCTCCTGAAGTAACACGTAACCGTATGTACCTAGATACAATGGAAAAAGTGTACTCAAGCACATCGAAAGTCCTGATTGATTCTGAATCAAGCGGTAACTTGCTATACCTACCAATTGATAAGCTAGGCGCACAAGGTGGTTCTCAGTCGGGCTCTCGCCCTGCAAAAGCATCATCAACTTACGATCAAATTGAGTTAGAAACTCAAGCGGATCCAAAGCCTAGCACTCAAACTCGTTCAGACAGTTCACGCCAAGGGAGATACTAATAATGCGTAAATTAATGATCCCTGTATTAGTTGTGACGATTGCCCTTCTATTGATGTCAGTGTTTGTGATTCAAGAAGGTGAGCGTGGCATGGTAATTCGTTTTGGTCGAGTTCTCGATGACAACGGCGTATCACGAATCTATGAACCAGGTCTGCACTTTAAACTACCGATGTTTGATCGCGTAAAAGTACTTGATGCTCGTATTCAAACGATGGATGGCCGTTCTGACCGTTTCGTAACATCAGAGAAAAAAGACGTTCTAATTGATACTTACGCAAAATGGCGTATTGCTGATTTTGGACGTTTCTATCTGAGTACCGGTGGCGGTAATATCATGACGGCAGAAGCACTTCTTGAGCGTAAAGTGACAGATGTTCTTCGTTCTGAAATTGGTTCTCGTGAAATTAAGCAGATCGTGTCAGGCCCTCGTAACAAGGACATCCTGCCAGACTCTGCTGATAGCGAAGTCGTCACAACGGTAGCGGCTGCAGAAGCACTAGAAGTTGATGGCGAACGCGATAAGATCATGGAAAACGTTTTGTCTGGAACGGCAGAAAGTGCGATGGCTGATTTAGGTGTTGAAGTTGTTGATTTTCGTATGAAGAAGATTAACCTTCCTGACGAAATCAGTGAATCTATCTACCGCCGTATGCGTGCAGAACGTGAATCGGTTGCTCGTAGACACCGTTCTCAAGGTCGTGAGAAAGCGGAAGTTATCCGTGCTCAAGCTGAGCTAGAAGTGGCAACAGTTCTTGCTGAAGCTGATCGTACAGCTCGAATCACTCGTGGTGATGCGGATGCAGAAGCAGCGAAGATCTACTCTGATGCGTTCAGCAAAGATCCTGAGTTCTACGGCTTCATGCGTTCATTGCAAGCTTATGAGACATCATTTAGCGATAAGAGCGACATTCTAGTACTGGATCCGAAGACTGACTTCTTCCAATACATGAATCAAGCAAGCGGCGCTCCAGCAAAATAAGCTGATGCGTTAGCGAATGCTTAGCTCAATAAGCAAAATACGTTAAAACTCAAAAGGCTCCTATTATGGGAGCCTTTTTGTTTTCTATGACCTATTTCAGGACGAGACATGTTTGCGGATTCGCTATTGGGGCGCGAGGGAAGGCGCTTAACAGAGTGGTACTTATAAACAGATTAGTACTTATAGAAACTAACGGTAGGTCATGAAAGCGATAACGGCGCCAGCGACCACAAGACAGCCTCCAATGCGGCGCAGTTGCGTGTCTGGTTGCTCGCTCAGTTGCGCGACCATGTTTCTCCAGCCATTGGGTGCAATCAAGGGGCCGAGCCCTTCCACAATAAGTACGAGCCCAATAGCGAGCCAAATTGATTGAGACATGGTTCTGCCTTTTGTCTGTAAAAAAGCAATGATATCAGTATCTTTACACATCTGCCCCCAGTTATGGCTGGTTTATTTTTGTACAGCGTTAACGTTTATGAACAAAAAGTGACTGCAAGAAGTGTGATTCAGTGCTAGAATCCATTTTTAATTAGCAACAGAAATTGGAAAGATGGGAAATAACGTAGTCGTTCTAGGCACCCAATGGGGTGATGAAGGTAAAGGTAAAATCGTTGACCTTTTAACTGAAGATGCAAAATACGTGGTTCGCTACCAAGGCGGTCACAATGCAGGTCACACACTTGTAATTGACGGTGAAAAAACCGTTCTTCACTTAATTCCATCAGGTATCCTACGCAATAACGTTAAATGTGTTATTGGTAACGGTGTAGTATTATCGCCTGACGCACTTCTAAAAGAAATGAAGCCTCTTGAAGATCGCGGTATTCCAGTACGTGAGCGTCTTTTCATCTCTGAAGCTTGTCCTCTAATTCTTCCGTACCACATTGCTATCGACAACGCGCGTGAAATCGCTCGTGGCGCTAAAGCTATCGGTACAACGGGTCGTGGTATCGGTCCTGCTTACGAAGATAAAGTTGCTCGTCGCGGTCTACGCGTTGGCGACCTTTTCGATAAAGAAGCATTCGCTGAGAAGCTAAAAGAAGTTATGGAATTCCACAACTTCCAACTAGAGCACTTCTACAAAGCTGAAACAGTAAGCTACGAAGAAGTTCTTGAGCAAGCGATGAGCTACGCAGACATGTTAACTGCGATGGTTATCGACGTAACTGACGAACTAGACGCAGCACGTAAGCGCGGCGACAAGATCATGTTCGAAGGTGCTCAAGGTACGCTACTAGATATCGACCACGGTACTTACCCATACGTAACGTCTTCTAACACGACTGCTGGTGGTGTTGCTGCAGGTTCTGGTTTCGGTCCTCGTCATATCGGTTACATCCTTGGTATCACTAAGGCTTACTGTACTCGTGTTGGTTCAGGTCCATTCCCAACTGAGCTATACGATGGCCTTGAGAAGCAAGACCCAGTTGGTAAACACCTAGGCGATGTTGGTCACGAGTTTGGCGCAACAACGGGTCGTCTACGTCGTACTGGTTGGTTCGATGCTGTTGCTATGCGTCGTGCAATCCAAATCAACTCTCTATCTGGTATGTGTCTAACTAAACTAGACGTTCTAGATGGCCTAGAAGAACTAAAAATCTGTACTGGTTACAAGATGAAAGATGGTTCTATCCTAGAAGTTTCTCCAATGGCTGCTGAGTCATTCGAAGAAGCGACGCCAATCTACGAAACAATGCCTGGTTGGTCTGAAAACACATTTGGTGCTAAATCTATCGACGCGCTTCCACAAGCTGCTCTAGATTACATCAAGCGTATCGAAGACCTAACTGGCGTTCCAATTGATATCGTATCAACTGGCCCAGATCGTAACGAAACTATCATCAAGGTTCACCCATACGGCGCATAATGCCTGCTGAGTGATTACCAGGCACGAACAGTGCTTTGATAATAAAATAGTTTTCTAAAAGCCGACTTTATTAAGTCGGCTTTTTAATACCTGCAATTTAGCCGTTCACTCTTTGATGGTGATCTTTTAAGCGTCATCAGGCAAAATATTGCCCATTAGCGGCAAGTTTTGTCTAAAGCCGTCGGGGTTATTGCCGATACAGATATCATGGAAAGTGAAGTTCACCCTGTTTTGTGCGTGTAGAAATCCTCTGCATTCCTCAATAGATAACTTTAGCGACAGATAATAGAGTGCAGGTATGAAGCTACGAATTGTGGCAGCTTCATTAATAATGGCGCTGAGTTCACCCTTGAGTCATGCTAATTTGGCTGATGTGGGAGAGCCCGTTCCAATATATACAGAAGCTGAACTGATTAATTTAATCGAAAATAATCAACATCTAGAGCGAGTGAAAGCTGATAAGTGCCAGTTAGTTGAAGATATCGTTGCTCGCGCAACGCGTATTAGCTTGCCTTCTTATGAGTTTTTATACGGTGATATGTTGGCTTGGGGTGTGTGTGTTCCACAAGATGTAGAGCTTGGCCTTTACTATATGGAGAACGCGGCACATCAAGGTTTACCCGCTGCATTAGAGCAGTTAGGTCGTTATTACTCTCGTGGTACTTTGGTACAACAAGACAAAGAGCGTGCGATTCCGTATCTACGTGAAGCAGCCTCGATGGGTAACTTAAGTGCGAGCATTCACTTAGCGGAACTCTTGTTACGTGACTACGGTAGCCCATTGGATTATGAAGATGCTTACCGTTGGTTGTATAATTCGGTAACCGCAGACCAAAGACAACACAGACGTATCACTGTGCTTCGTAGCGGTCTGGAACAGAGAATGCCAGACAATATTATTGCTCGAGCAAAGCGTCGAGACTTGTTCTGGTAAGACAGATTATTGAATGAGCAATGATGATTAATGACTGCACTCGTTAATCATCTAAAAAACTCGTATTAAAAAGGCCTCGCTGAGATTCATCAGCGAGGCCTTTTTTGATCTGAACGGAAAACCGTTTATCTAATTCGGTAGCGTTATTGAACCACCTCACCAGACTCAATCACCGTTTCACGAACAGCCTTGGTGAAATCGAGTGCTTCTTGACGAATCTTATCTTCGTCTACCGTTAGCATGTCGCGATCTTGCATGATGATCTTGCCATCAACGATGGAGTGACGAACATTGCCTGAGTTAGCTGAGTACACCAGTGCTGAGTATGGGTTGTAGACTGGAACCATGTTTGGCGCCTTAGTATCGATCACTATGATGTCAGCCAGTTTGCCTGCTTCAAGAGAGCCGATCTTATCTTCCATGTGCAGCGCTTTTGCTGCGCCCATGGTCGCCATGTCGATCACTTTGATCGGCGGCATCGCAGCACGATCTTTGTTAACTAGCTTGTGAACTTTAGCGACTTGGTTGAACTCATCAATGGTGCTCAGTGTGTTACCAGACATTGGGCCATCAGTACCTAAACCGATACGCACGTTCTCGTCATACATCTTAAGGGCAGGTGATACACCTTTTGCTGACTTGATGTTAGCACTCATGTTATGAGCTACACCCATATCCGATTTCTTCACCAGTTCGATATCATGTTCGTCAACGAGGATCATGTGTGCACCCACCAAGTTCTTGTTGAGTGCGCCAATGCTGTCCATGTATTGAACCGGGGACAATCCATCAGAACGCTCTGCGATTTTCTCTTCTTCACGGTGTGATTCTGCAAGGTGAATCATTACTGGAACATCTAACTCTAGGGAGAGCTTAGATATTTTCTGCAGGATCTCTGTGGTGTTGGTGTAAGGCGCATGCGGTGCAAACGCTGGTGTGATTCGCGGGTGATCTTTGTATTCTTCAATGAAGTTCAACGCGTACTTAATGCCTTCTTCGGCGTTGGCCGCATCGGCTACAGGGAACTTAATCACCGTTTCACCTAGGATGGCACGCATACCGATCTTATCGACGGTTTTTGCGACTTCATCTTCGAAGTAGTACATGTCGGCGTAAGTGGTCACACCGCCTTTCACCATTTCAACGTTACCTAGGTTGGCACCAATGCGTACCATGTCTCGCGATACTAGCTTCTTCTCTAGCGGAAAGATGTAACGGTGCAGGCGATCTGGCACATCATCGGCTAACGAACGGAAAACTGTCATTGATACATGAGTATGAGTATTGATGAGACCCGGCATAACGATATCGCCATCAACGTCTAACACTTGCTTAGCTTGGTACTGCTTTTCTAGTGAAGGATCTCCAACCGCAATGATTTTGTTGTCTTTGACGACAACAGTACCGCTTTCATAAACCGTTTTGTCTTGGTTCATGGTTAGAACCATCGCATCGGTAATCATCAGGTCAGCCTTTTCCATTGCCGAACTTGCGAATGGGAACAGCGCTAGGCTCGCCATAGCTGAAGCCAATAAAGTGCGTTTTAGTTTCATATCATACCCAGAACAGGAGTTGGTAAAGTGCGTGGATAATAGTGTATTTCATTCATGGCGCAAACGTTTGTTTTATCGTTTGCTTGAAATTTTGATGATAATCCACGTCTATGAAGCGATGTTTCACAAAGTGAAGATATGTATCAATCTGAGGTTATTTGAGTGTTTTCTAAAGCATATCTGTAGCTTACCCCTAGCATCAGATATACTAGGGGTATATACCTTCCTTGCTTAAGCAGGCCCGCCTATGTCAAAAAACACACCAACGTCAGAAAACACGACAGCGACAACCACTGTTGATCCTTTTGCCGACCGAGAGTCGAAAAATTACGATAACCCAGTACCAAGCCGAGAGTTCATTATTTCGTTTTTAACAGACGCGAATATTCCGATGAACCGCAACGATCTATTCGAAGCTTTGGGTCTTGCTGGAGAGGAACAATATGAAGGGCTGCGTCGTCGTTTACGTGCAATGGAGCGTGATGGACAGCTTATCTTTACTCGTCGTCAGTGCTACGCATTGCCTGAGAAGATGGAACTGATCAAAGGCTATGTGATTGGTCATAAAGACGGTCATGGTTGGGTTCGCCCAGACGGCAGTGTGGGTAAAGACAATGATATCGTGCTGCCGCATCATCAGATGAAAACCATCATGCACGGTGATTACGTATTGGTTCAGCCTACTGACAACAGTAAGCGTGGCCGTCGTGAAGGTCGCTTGGTTCGTGTGCTTGAAGAGCGTAAAACGCCACTTGTTGGTCGCTTCTTCCTAGAGTACGGCCATTCTTACGTTGTTGCTGATGATTCGCGTATTAGTCACGACATCCAGATCCCTACTGAGCATAAAGGCGGTGCTCGAATGGGTAATGTGGTTGTGATTGAAATTACGGATCGCGGTGGTCGTTCTCGTAACATGATGGGGAAAGTAACCGAAGTTCTTGGTGAAAACATGGCGCCGGGTATGGAAACGCAGATTGCGATCCGTACTCACCAGATCCCACAAGAGTGGCCTGAAGCGGTAGATAAGCAAATCGAAAACCTAGGTGAACATGTTCCTGAAGAAGCAAAAGAAGGACGTGTAGACCTGCGTAAACTGCCATTGGTTACCATTGATGGTGAAGATGCGCGTGACTTCGATGATGCGGTTTACTGTGAAGCGAAGAAAGGCGGCGGCTGGCGTCTATGGGTAGCGATTGCTGACGTAAGTTACTACGTTCGCCCAGATACAGCGCTAGACAAAGAAGCGATTAACCGTGGTAACTCGGTATACTTCCCGTCACAAGTCGTGCCAATGCTGCCAGAAGTGCTTTCAAATGGTTTGTGTTCATTGAACCCTCAGGTAGACCGTTTATGTATGGTGTGTGAGATGACTATCTCAGACAAAGGTAAACTGTCAGGCTACAAGCACTACGAAGCGGTAATGAATTCTCATGCTCGTCTTACTTATAACAAAGTAGGCGCGATCTTAGATGGCAATGAAGAATTACGTGAGCGTTACGAACCTGAAGTACCACATCTTGAAGAGCTTCATAAGATGTATAAGGTGCTTAAGAAAACGCGTGACGAACGTGGTGCGATTGAATTTGAAACGGTAGAAACTAAGTTTATCTTCAATGCGGATCGTAAGATCGACCGTATTGAACCGGTAATTCGTAACGATGCACACAAGATCATCGAAGAGTGTATGATTCTGGCGAACATCGCATCGGCATCTTACGTAGAGAAAGCGAAAGAGCCTGCTCTGTACCGTGTTCACGAAACTCCGGGCGAAGAGCGCTTAATGGGCTTCAAGAGCTTTTTAAGTGAATTAGGTTTAACACTGGAAGGTGGTCTGTCGCCATCACCAGTAGACTATGCACAACTGATGCAACAGATTAATGAACGTGAAGATCGTGAATTAATCCAAACTATGCTGCTACGCTCAATGAAGCAAGCGGTATACAACGCGGATAACGCGGGTCACTTTGGTTTAGCTCTTAAACGCTATGCTCACTTTACCTCGCCAATTCGTCGTTACCCAGATTTGCTATTGCACCGTGCGATTAAGTACCTTATTGCGAAAGAAGAAGGTCGTAACAGCGAACGTTGGACGCCAACTGGTGGTTACCACTACACTTTCGATGATATGGACTTCTACGGCGAGCAGTGTTCAATGACTGAACGTCGTGCTGATGACGCAACGCGTGAAGTAAACGACTGGTTGAAGTGTGAATACATGCAAGACCATGTCGGTGAGGTGATGGATGGTGTGATTGCCAACGTGACTGGTTTTGGCTTCTTTGTTCGTCTAACTGAACTGCACATTGATGGCTTGGTACACATCTCAGCGCTAGCGAATGATTACTACCAATTTGATGCTGTTGGTCAGCGTCTAGTGGGTGAAAGCTCAGGTAATATCTACCGCTTGGGTGATTCGGTTAAAGTGAAGGTTTCTGCGGTTAATTTAGAAACTCGCCAAATCGACTTTGACTTAGAAGACACTGATCGTCAGCCGCGTGGCAAAGGCAAAACAGCCAAGAAGCGTGCAGCAGAAGCGATGAAAAAGGCGAAAAGCAAGAAGCGCTCAGCAGTGAAGAGTAATAAGCCAGGTGTATCAGCGAAGCCTATGGTTGAGCCAACTAAGCGACCTGACGGAAGCAGCGAAGGCTCTGCTAAGAAGAAAAAGCCAGCGAATAAAACCGGTGCTGCTAAAGCTCGCGCTAAGAAAAAGCGTGCAGCAAGCCGTAAGCCAAAGGCTGATAACTCTTAAGACTGATAAATCTTAAGGCTAATAAGGCGCTCTGCTAATCAGGTTTAGCGCCTACTGATTTAGTGTGAAATGACTTTAATGCGAGAGTATCAGGCACAAGACGCATACTCTCGAAATGAACAACACAGAGGTGGACACATCGGCATTGATGTCATTCATCTCTGAGCAATAAGAGTAAGTTGAGACAATGAGTAACGAATTTATTTACGGTATTCACGCGGTGAAAGCCGTACTAGAAAAAGATCCTGCACGTTTTATCGAAGCGTATGTATTGAAAGGTCGCCAAGACGAGCGTCTTCTTCCATTACTGAACCAACTGCAACAGTTTGGTGTGTCGATTCAACAGATGGGTCGTAAGCCGTTGGATGAAAAAGCACAAGGTGCGAATCACCAAGGTCTTATTGCTAAGGTGAAGCCTGCTAAGCAGCTTAATGAAACTCACCTAGACGATATCCTAGCGCAGCACGAACAGCCTTTGCTGTTAGTTCTAGACGGCGTAACAGACCCTCATAACCTAGGCGCTTGTCTACGTAACGCGGATGCCGCAGGTGTCGCTGCTGTTATCGTACCTAAAGATCGCTCTTCGCCGTTAACAGCAACGGTAAGCAAGGTTGCATGTGGCGCAGCTGAAACGGTTCCTCTCGTGCGCGTAACCAACCTAGCTCGCACGATGCGTGCACTGCAAGAGCAGGGCGTATGGTTTGTGGGTACGGCAGGTGAAGCAACGCATGATATCTATCAAGCGAAGCTAACGGGTCCTCTTGCGGTAGTTATGGGTGCAGAAGGTGACGGTATGCGTCGTTTAACTCGTGAAACTTGCGATGATCTGATTAAGATTCCAATGGCAGGTAGCGTATCGAGCTTAAATGTCTCTGTGGCGTCGGGTATTTGCCTGTTCGAAGCGGTAAGACAGCGTTTAGCTCAGTAATGCGTTAACGCTGCTTTAAGTCTATGAATTTATTAGCGCTCACCACTTGCTGGTGGGCGTTTCTTTTTAGGCTGTTATAGCAAAATCCATCGGTTTGTCGGATGGCTAGATGGCGACAGAAAAACTGTTTCATTATTCACCAAATAGCGCTTGCCAATACCGGGTTCTTTCTATAACATTTGCCGTCCTTAAAACTCGGTCATTTATCTTTAGTTCCTTGCTTCCTCTGGACGACCGGGCCACTCGTGGAAGCTAATAATCCGTAAGGAGCAACCAAATGCGTCATTACGAAATCGTATTCATGGTTCACCCTGATCAAAGCGAGCAAGTTGCTGGCATGATCGAGCGTTACACTGGTTCTATCACTGAAGCTGGCGGTACTATCCACCGTCTAGAAGACTGGGGTCGTCGTCAAATGGCTTACCCAATCAACAAGCTTCACAAAGCTCACTACGTTCTTATGAACGTTGAAGCTGGTCAAGAAGTGATTGACGAGCTAGAAACTGCTTTCCGTTTCAACGATGCAGTTCTACGTAACATGATCATGCGCACTAAAGGCGCTGTGACTGAGCAATCTATTATGCTTAAGCAAAAAGAAGAGCGTGCAGAGCGTGCTCCTCGTCGCGAAGAGCGTACAGAAGCTAAACCAGAAGCAGCTGCTGAGTAATTCTTTTTTGGCTTAACGCCTTAAAAAATTCTCAACTTGTTTTAGGTCATTGATAGTTATTTCGATAATTGTGAAAGACCGCTTTACTAAATTTAAGATCAGGAGATAGCCCATGGCTCGTTTCTTCCGTCGTCGTAAATTCTGCCGTTTCACTGCAGAAGGCGTACAAGAGATTGACTACAAAGACGTAGCAACTCTTAAAAACTACATCACTGAAGCTGGTAAAATCGTACCTAGCCGTATCACTGGTACAAGCGCTAAGTACCAGCGTCAACTAGCTCGCGCTATCAAGCGTTCTCGTTACCTAGCTCTACTACCGTACACTGACAAGCATCAGTAATCGGTAATAGTTAATAATAGTTTAAGAGGACTAAGATAATGCAAGTTATTCTACTTGATAAGATCGGTAACCTAGGTGGCCTTGGCGACCAAGTAAACGTTAAATCTGGTTACGCTCGTAACTTCCTTATCCCACAGGGTAAAGCAGTTATGGCAACTAAAGACAACGTTGCTATGTTCGAAACTCGTCGTGCTGAACTAGAAGCTAAAGTTGCTGAGCAACTAGCTGCTGCTGAAGCTCGTGCAGAGAGCGTTAACACTCTAGAAGGCGTTACAATCGCTTCTAAAGCTGGTGACGAAGGTAAACTATTCGGTTCTATCGGTACTCGTGACATCGCTGACGCTATTACAGCGGCAGGTGTTGCAGTAGCTAAGAGCGAAGTACGCCTACCTGAAGGCGCTCTACGTAACATCGGCGAATTCGAAGTAAGCATCCAACTTCACTCTGAAGTTTTTGCTACTGCGAAAATCGCTATCGTTGCAGCTGAGTAATTTCAGTACCAAGACGAATTCTTTCTTTTGAAAGTTTTGAACACCAGCTTCGGCTGGTGTTTTTTTATGTCTGGAATATAGGAAAGTACAAGGAAGGGCTACAGTAGGTAAAAAGCTTACGGTGATCCATAAGCTGTTATTGCTGAACAAGTTGTTCTCAAGGTTAGAGGTGGCCTAAGATTAGAACTGGAAGAGCAAGTTGATCGATAGAACAGAGTCTTGTTTGCTTAAGCCTTCAGGCACTTTATCGTGGTACTGGCGAGAGTGAGCGATCTTCAGCGCGATATTGTCAGTAATATCGTTGATGGCTTCTAACTCAGTATCAAACTTTAGGTTACTGTGACCAGAGACAAGCGTCACGTCTGCCTTGAGCTGCAAATTCTTCAACACCTGCCATGACGTATTCACGTTGCCACGGAAAATTGCCTCTTCAACAATCTCTGGGAAGATGATGTCATCATCATCAATCTCATCAAGGTTCGGTTCTTGGTAACGAAAACCTGGTCCCACTTCGACTTCCAACACAAACTCTTCGGTATTCGAAAACTGGTAACCCAGACCACTCGAAATTGTGTAGTCCTTAAAGTAAGCACTGTATCTCGAGTCGACTCCTTTGAAACTGCCGTAAAGGTAGGTTTTAGGGCTTAACTTGTAGTCACTCTGAGCTGAGTAAGTCGATTGCCTTTTATCTTCTTCGCCATCTTTGTAGAGGTTGTAGTATTTCCATTCACCACTGGTTCTATGACGGCCAGCCGTGTACTCACCGTTAAGGCGTGCGTTAAGCGCTCGTGAATCAGAGTTACCAGTATGCGACTGATATCCAAATTCGACCTCAGTCTTTAGTGGGTTAGGCAGTTCTGTATCAGCCGTATCACTTGGTGCGATATCCAACTCTTTTTCTTCAGGTGTCGGTGCAACGACGATCGGCTCAGCTGTAGTTTCTGGTACTACTATAGAGTCGAGAATAGAATCAACAGAGGTATTAGCATCAACAGAGTCTTTAGCATCATCAGCTAAGGCCATCGGAGCGCTCAGGAGACCAGTGCTTAGAAGACCAGTGCTCAGAGCCAATAATTTGGACACGCATACCTCTAGTTATACAGTGAGTGAATGGCAGGATCGTAATGCTACCTTTGGTTAATTCCGTCAGCAATAGGTAAATTCTTCCTGAAGAATAAAACAAACTCATAGGATCGGATTACAAACGGATGTTCTTGGGTATAATGAACGATCATTATTAGTTATTGAGTGTAGTCATAGTGGATACCAAAAGTCAGAAACCAGCCAACGATCGGGTGGACGCCATCAAGGTCCCGCCACATTCATTAGAAGCTGAGCAATCTGTTATTGGCGGTTTGTTATTAGATAACGAACGCTGGGATACAGTTGCCGAAAAGGTTGTGGCCAAAGACTTTTATAGCCGTCCTCACCGTCTGATCTTTGAAGCGGTAAAGGATATCCTTGAAGAAAGTTCTCCTCTGGATCTTATTACACTCTCTGAACATTTAGAGCTGCGTGAGCAACTTGAAGAAGTGGGTGGCTTTGCTTACCTTGCTGACTTAGCGAAAAACACACCAAGTGCCGCAAACATCAATGCGTATGCGGATATCGTAGCGCAACGTGCACTTGTTCGTAGCCTGATTGGTGTCGCGAATGAGATTGCTGATTCTGGTTATGACCCTCAAGGTCGTACTTCGGAAGAGCTGGTTGATCTTGCTGAAAGTAAAGTCTTCGCGATTGCCGAAGGCCGTGCAAGTGAAAACGAAGGTCCACAAAACGTTGATAGCATTCTAGAGAAGACGCTAGAACGTATCGAGATCCTATACAAAACGCCGCAAGATGGTGTGACAGGTGTCGATACTGGCTTCAACGACCTCAACAAGAAAACAGCAGGTCTACAAGGCTCTGACTTAATTATTGTTGCTGCTCGTCCATCGATGGGTAAAACCACATTTGCGATGAACTTGTGTGAAAACGCGGCGATGAAGCAAGACAAACCGGTTTTAATCTTCTCGCTAGAGATGCCAGCCGAACAGCTGATGATGCGTATGCTTGCGTCACTTTCTCGCGTAGACCAAACCAAGATTCGTACTGGTCAGCTAGATGATGAAGATTGGGCTCGTATCTCGTCGAGTATGGGTATTCTTATGGATAAGAAGAATATGTATATCGATGACAGCTCGGGTCTAACGCCAACAGAAGTGCGTTCTCGTGCTCGACGTATCGCTCGTGAACACGATGGTATCTCTATGATCATGATAGATTACCTTCAATTAATGCGTGTACCTTCGTTATCTGATAACCGTACTCTTGAAATCGCCGAGATTTCTCGCTCATTGAAAGCGTTAGCAAAAGAGCTCAACGTTCCGGTTGTGGCACTTTCTCAGCTTAACCGTTCCCTAGAGCAACGTGCTGATAAGCGCCCAGTAAACTCGGATTTGCGTGAATCAGGTTCGATTGAGCAAGATGCCGATTTGATCATGTTCATCTATCGTGATGAGGTTTATAACCCAGATAGTTCCTTGAAAGGCATTGCTGAGATCATCCTTGGTAAGCAACGTAACGGTCCGATCGGTTCTGTTCGTCTTACGTTCCAAGGCCAACACTCCCGATTTGATAACTATGCAGGCCCTGCATTTGATGATGAGTAATCGCTAATGACTTACATGAAAGCGGCGACGGCGAGCATTGACTTAAACGCGCTCGAACATAACCTGAACCAGATAAAGTCGAAGGCTCCTCAGTGCAAGGTCATGTCTGTTGTGAAAGCCAATGGCTACGGACACGGCTTACTGCATATAGCCAAGCATTCAAAAAGCTCTGATGCTTTTGGTGTGGCGCGTATTGAAGAAGCGTTACAACTTCGTGCTGGTGGCATTGTTAAACCTATTTTGTTGCTGGAAGGATTTTACTCTTCGGGCGATTTGCCAATCTTGGTGACCAATAACATTCAAACGGTGGTGCATTGTGAAGAGCAATTAAGCGCGCTAGAGAATGCGGATTTGGAAACACCCGTTGTGGTATGGCTAAAAGTCGACAGTGGTATGCACCGATTAGGTGTTCGCCCTGAGCAATACCAAAACTTTGTTGAGCGTTTGCATCAATGTGCGAATGTTGCCAAACCTCTACGTTACATGAGCCACTTCGGTTGTGCTGATGAACTGGATAGAGCAACCACCGTTGAACAGACAGAGCTTTTCTTGTCGCTTACTGAAGGTTGTGAAGGGGAGCGTTCACTTGCTGCCTCTGCGGGTTTACTCGCTTGGCCAGACAGCCACCTTGATTGGGTTCGTCCGGGAATCATATCTTACGGTGTCTCTCCGTTTGTTGATAAATCAGCGCAAGAGCTTGGATTTTTGCCTGTTATGACCCTGACCTCACACCTAATTGCCGTTCGCGATGTGAAAGCCGGTGAAAGTGTGGGTTATGGCGGAAACTGGACCAGTGAACGTGATACCAAGGTTGGTGTTATCGCGATTGGTTATGGTGATGGTTATCCTCGTACTGCACCTAACGGCACTCCAGTGTTCGTTAACGGTCGAAAAGTACCGATCGCAGGACGTGTATCAATGGACATGCTAACGGTTGATCTAGGCCCTGATGCGGCAGATAAAGTCGGCGATGAAGCGACTCTGTGGGGTAAAGATTTACCTTCAGAAGAAGTGGCTGAACATATCGGCACTATCGCTTACGAGTTAGTCACTAAGCTGACTTCGCGTGTTGCGATGGAATATGTGAAGTAGCTAATGTGAAGTAACTATGGATCTTATAAAGTAAATGATGTTCAAGCGAACGACTCGACACTTAGTGATGTCAGTGATGGCGCTACTTGGTGTCAGCTTTTCTTCCTCTGCTTTGAGTGAAGAAAAAGATTCAGCCTTTGTTCCTTTCTACTTCAGCACCGAAACCATGGGTAACACCTTTGGGGTTGCGGGTGTCGCAAAGGGTGTTTGGCAACCTCAAGCCGCTCTGTTTGGTATGGCACTCTATTCAGACAAAGACAGTTACGTCGGTTTTCTATCGGCTTTTAACTATGCCTTGTCTGAGAACGTATTGTTTAGCACTCAGATGTATCAAGCGCGCTTCAACGACAACCCGTATTACATTGGTTCTCAAGGCGATAATGATTCATCTATCGATGACAAAACCATTGCTGATGGCTTAGAGCAAAACTATCAGTTTGAGTTTAAGTATTTGCTACCTTGGGGCAACGTTGCAGAACACGGTTTACTCGGTGCTTTTCAGCCAATCAAAGATGTGAGCTTTGCTTCGCCAATCGAATCGGGTGTCAGTTCGATTCTATTTACGCCTTTTTATACTGCTCGTGAGTTGGAAGGTTTAAATAATACCGAAGAGGCAACAGGCTTTAGTTTGGCGTTTGATTGGGATAACCGTGATAGCACACGCAACCCGACCAGAGGTTCTCACACTAACCTTGAGTTCACCACTGGCGCAGAGAGTTGGTCTAACGATGACTTGTGGCTTAAGTGGACCTTCCAAAATAGCCAGTACTTTGCTTTAGGTCCTTTAGGGGACTTATTCGATCAACAAGTTTTAGCATTTGATTTCTATACCGCTGACACGCCAACGTGGGATAACTGCTCTGGGCAAGATTGTGCTCGCCCACCAGAAACGGAGCAAGCTCGATTGGGTGGCTTGTATCGTTTACGAGGTTATACCGGAGGTCGTTATCACGGTCGCTCTGCAGTTCATTATTCTGCTGAGTACCGAGTACTTCCTGACTGGCAACCACTTGGCGATATCCCACTGATAAACTACTACGATTTGCCTTGGTGGCAATGGGTAGCGTTTGCTGAATTAGGGCGCGTTGCCGATGAGTACGACATCAAAACACTGCACTCGGACATGAAATGGAGCTTAGGTGGCGCGGTGCGTTTCCAAGTGGAAGGTATTGTTGTACGTGCTGAGTTGGCGCGAGGTGGTGACGAAGGGGCCTTTAGGGTCATGATAAACCAGCCTTTCTAATCTGGTTTACTAACTCGAATATCTCATGTTTTTAAAGGGTGGCACATAACTGTGTCACCCTTTTTTGTTTTCTATCATTATGTTTTTAATAATGTTTTATAGCTGGTTACTTAAGGTTATTCACCTTGAATGGTCGCAATAACCGTACGGCTTCCACCACAATCTCGGTGTTCTCCTAAGTAAATGCCCTGCCATGTTCCTAAAGCTAAACGACCATTGCTAATTGGTATTGTCACACTGGTGCCAAGTGTCGATGCTTTAATGTGGGCAGGCATGTCATCATCACCTTCATAGGTGTGTCTGTAGTAGGGCGCTCGCTCAGGTACAAACTTATTAAAGTGTGATTCCATATCGGTACGGACGGTAGGATCAGCGTTCTCGTTTAGCGTGAGGCTGGCAGAGGTATGTTGGATAAAAAGATGTAATAAACCAACAGATAGAGAATTGATATCGTGTATCTGTTGTTCAATTTCATCAGTAATGAGATGAAATCCACGCTTTCGTGCATTTAGGTGTATAGTCTTCTGAATCCACATACGCCATCCTTTATAATGTATTTGGAAAAAAAGTGGTTTAACGCTATCTTTTGAACTTGAATTTATCAGGTATCGCTCACATTTAATTATGTTAGAGCTAGAGTCTGTACCGATTCTTGTATCAGGAAATCTAATCCTGATTTATCTCAAGGTACAGCTCTTCATATGCGGCATAATACGTCGTGAAAAAAAATTACAAAGAATCTTTCAGTGGTGACGCGGTTTGGTCATCACAGAAAAATATAAACTTTCGCCTAATCGGGGGTTCTATTCATCACCCAGGTGACGTTTAGAATAAAACCTACAGTAACATCGGGATAGATACCATGTTGAAAAATATCAACCCAACGCAAACACAAGCGTGGAAAGCTCTAACGGCACATTTTGAGTCTGCTCAAGATATGGATATGAAAGAGCTGTTTGCTCAAGATGCAAAGCGTTTCGAGAGCTTTTCTACTCGTTTCGGTTCTGACATCTTAGTGGATTACTCTAAGAACCTTATCGATGCTGAAACTATGCAGCACCTATTTGCTCTTGCGGACGAGACTGAAGTTAAGTCTGCAATCGAAGCAATGTTCGGTGGTGATGCAATCAACAAGACTGAAGGTCGTTCAGTACTTCACACTGCTCTACGTAACCGTAGCGACAACCCAGTAATGGTTGATGGCAAAGACGTAATGCCAGCAGTGAACGCAGTACTAGCGAAAATGGAACTGTTCACGCACCGCATCGTTTCTGGTGAGTGGAAAGGTTACACAGGTAAAGAGATCACTGATGTAGTTAACATCGGTATCGGCGGTTCGGACCTTGGTCCATACATGGTGACTGAAGCACTTACGCCATACAAAACTCGCCTGAACATGCACTTCGTTTCTAACGTAGATGGCACTCACATTGTTGAGACACTTAAGCCTCTTAACCCAGAAACAACGTTGTTCCTAGTAGCATCTAAGACATTTACGACTCAAGAAACAATGACGAATGCACACTCTGCTCGTGATTGGTTCCTGGCTGAAGCGGGTGATGACGCACACGTAGCTAAGCACTTCGCAGCGCTATCAACTAACGCAACTTCAGTTGCTGAGTTTGGTATTGATACTGACAACATGTTCGAATTCTGGGACTGGGTTGGTGGTCGTTACTCACTATGGTCTGCAATCGGCCTTTCTATCTCTCTTTCTATCGGCTTCGATAACTTCGCTGAGCTACTAGACGGCGCACACGAGATGGATAACCACTTTGCTTCAACTGAGTTTGAAAGCAACATTCCAGTGATCCTTGCTCTTATTGGTGTTTGGTACAACAACTTCCATGGCGCTGAGTCAGAAGCGATTCTACCTTACGATCAGTACATGCACCGTTTTGCTGCTTACTTCCAGCAAGGTAACATGGAATCAAACGGTAAGTTTGTTGACCGTGAAGGCAACCCAGTAGAATACCAAACAGGTCCTATCATCTGGGGTGAACCTGGTACTAACGGCCAACACGCTTTCTACCAACTGATTCACCAAGGCACTAAGCTGATCCCATCAGACTTTATTGCCCCTGCTATCAGCCACAACCCAGCATCTGATCACCACCAGAAGCTAATGTCTAACTTCTTTGCTCAAACTGAAGCACTAGCATTCGGTAAGACAAAAGAGACAGTGGAAGCTGAATTCCTAGCGGCTGGCAAAACAGCTGAAGAAGTGGCTGAACTTGTACCTTTCAAAGTATTTGAAGGTAACCGTCCAACGAACTCTATTCTTGTTAAGCAAATCAACCCTCGCTCTTTAGGTAACCTAATCGCGATGTACGAGCACAAGATCTTCGTTCAAGGCGTTATCTGGAACATCTTCAGCTTCGACCAATGGGGTGTAGAACTTGGTAAGCAACTAGCAAACCAAATTCTTCCTGAGCTAGCTGACGATGCTCAAGTAACATCTCACGACAGCTCAACTAACGGTCTAATCAACGCATTTAAAGCGCTGAAAGCTTAAGACTGTTTAAGTAACACCAAGTAATAACTGTAAACGCCAACCTTTCGGTTGGCGTTTTTATGTCCGTTGATCTTACGGCAATAAAAAAGGCTGACGTATGTACGTCAGCCTTTCGTTTTTTTATTTACTCGATTGTCTCTATTCGAAACAGATCTCGATGAAGGCGTTCCCCCACTGAGATGTGAAAGGCATGATGATAATAGCACCTTCACATTTATGACGAATGGTGTGGCCTTTACCTGAAACGACGATTGGCGTTGCCATGTCGAAATCAAAGCCGCTTTCTGCAAGAATACGTTTTGCACCACCAGTCACCATATTAGTGATTTCACCCACCATATCGGTCACTTCTTCGTTCAAGCCATTTGGTCGTTCACCCAACATGTTTTCCATGATTTCTAGGGCAAGACCTTCATCAAAAGTGATCGACATTGAGCCGCGAGATTGTGTGCCAACCATACCAATTAGGCCGGATACATCACCACGAGCGATTTCATCTTTCTTAACTCTCGGTTTTTGTGGCTTCAATTCTAGAGAAGCCATCGTTTTTAATACGTTCATCAAAGAAGCTAAAAACGGGTTTACAAATTCAGCGCGCATAATGTTCTTCTATAATCTTATTCTTTCATCTCGGAGGAGCAAGATTGGCAAATGCCATGCGATTCAATGACATGATTCGTCAATTGAAAGCCATGCTTCTCAGCGTTACTGGCGAGTAGGGTGACAAGCGCATCGTCCTGCAGTTCTATCACAGTGCCACATTTATCGCAGATCAGTAGTTGGGAGAAATGTTTATGGGCATTGCAAGAGCAGCAGCATATGAAGCTATTGGTTGACTCAACTCTGTGAATGAAACCTTGCTCCAACAAGAAATCCAAAGCGCGATATACTGTAGGTGGCTTGGCTTGCGGTTCACTGACTTTCAACTGCTCTAATAATTCATAAGCACTGGAGGCTTTTTTATTAGAGAGGATGAGCTCAAACACTCGCTTTCTTTGAGGTGTTAATCTAACGCCTCGCGATGCGCATATCCCTTCAACTTGCTCTATTAATGTGTGGTCCAAATTTTTCACCATTCAATCGGACATCCCTAATCAAACCTTATTTCTAGGTTACTACGTTTTGGGAGCCAATGATTTCTATTAAAGTCAGGTACAGAGCGTATTGTGACCCACGACTTTGAATAAGACAAGGTAACTCAAAATGACAGTGTGACTCAAGGCATAACTGATTAGTGAGGCTGAATTAGAGGTTTGGTGAATAGGTTTAAATAAAAAATGTGAGGTAAAGTTCATATAGCACAAACTGGGCATAGCATTTACAATAGCCGACCTTGCTTTTGCTGGGTATTCCAGCATATTTTTTTGACTCGCTACCAGGGTACTTTACCATGACACATTCATGTAGATTGTCTGTCGCTCCAATGCTCGATTGGACTGACCGCCACTGTCGTTACTTTCACCGTTTGCTATCTCAGCAGACTCTTCTGTACACGGAAATGGTAACAACGGGCGCGATCTTACATGGTAAGGGCGACTTCCTAGAATATAACGAGCAAGAACATCCTCTTGCACTTCAACTCGGTGGTTCAAACCCGGTTGATCTTGCTGCTTGTGCCAAGCTTGCTGGTGAACGCGGTTATGATGAAGTGAATCTTAACGTAGGTTGCCCTTCCGATCGAGTTCAGAACGGTCGCTTTGGTGCTTGCCTAATGGCTGAGCCTGAGCTGGTGGCAGATTGTGTGTCGGCGATGAAAGAAGTCACTGATATTCCAATTACCGTGAAAACGCGTATCGGTATCGATGACCAAGACTCTTATGAGTTTCTAACTAAGTTTGTTTCGACGGTTTCTGAAAAAGGTGGCTGTGAGCAATTTACTATCCATGCGCGTAAAGCGTGGTTGAGTGGCCTGAGTCCGAAAGAGAACCGTGAGATCCCACCTCTAGATTATGATCGTGCATATCAAATCAAGAAAGATTTCTCTGATCTGGTGATTGCCGTGAATGGTGGCGTTACTACTCTTGAGCAAACTAAAGAGCACTTGCAACACCTTGATGGTGTGATGATCGGTCGTGAGGCTTACCATAGCCCGTTTATCTTGGCTGAAGTTGATCAGCAGATCTTTGGTTTAGACACGCCAATTAAGAAGCGCTCACAAGTGGTTGAAGAAATGTACCCGTACATTGAGCGTGAGCTTTCAAATGGTGCAAGCTTAGGACACATCTCTCGTCATATGCTTGGTTTGTTCCAAAGCATGCCGGGCGCAAGACAATGGCGTCGCTACATCAGTGAAAACGCACATAAGAAAGGTGCAGGTATCGAAGTGATGCAGACAGCATTGGCTAAGATCCCTAAAGAGCTAAATGTTTAAGCTCCCTCTAAGTTAAAAACTTAAGGTTAAATTCGCCACTAGAGGCTAAATTTACCACTGTAAGTTTCTGAAAAGCCACGCATGAAGATGTGTGGCTTTTTATTTGTCTGATAAATAAGGGTTTTATTGGTTTGGCACACTTGGTATGGAAGCTGCAATGTTAGAAAGTAGGAAAGATAGGTCATTAACTCATTAGGGAGACCATTATGTTTGAATTAATCTTTGTTCTTATTTTCGTCGCAACTCTACTTGTCACTGGTATCACGTTTATGACGGTATTGGCTGCAACCGGAGTAGCGTTATTAGTCATGTTGGTCTTAGGTATGATGGGGGTCGTGTTTAAGTTACTGCCTTGGTTGATCGTGATTGCAATCGGTGTGTGGTTTTTCAAAAATTTTGTACACAGTTCTAACCAGAGACGTTACTAAGGTCATCGTGCCGTCAAATCTTTACTCGTCAGCGGTTTATCGTTTTAGAATTTAAGATGTGTGGTAGAATTTTCCCCAATAATCTATGAATGTGCATACAATTAGCACTACGATATGGAATTGGAGCTATCTCAAATGAATAAAATGCCATTAATTGCTTTAGTGGGAATGCTATCTTTAAGTTCAGCAGTGTCTGCTGAAGAAGAGTTTTCTTACACGGCTAAAGTCGGTGCCGATATGTGGTGGGGAAGTACAAAGCTAAACGAAGTTAGACAAGATGATGACTCTAACTCACCTTCGTTGTATTTCGCATTTGAGCATAATGCCCCGATGCTACCAAACGCTAGCTTTCGCTATACTTCTGTTGATGCAGATTCATTGGCTTTCGATAAGTACGATTACACCTTCTATTACACGTTGTTAGATCACAAGCTGATGAACTTTGATGCAGGTGTGACGTTCACTCAGTACTCAAACTCTAACTACATTGAGCCTAAAACGAGTACTCAAGCAACCTTTGATGAATTTACTTGGAGCTTCTACGGTAACGCAGAGATCAACGTTCCTGACACCAACTTCGATATCATTGGTACCATCGAGTTTGGTGATAGCAGTGGTATTAAGAGCACTGACTTGATGGCGGGTGTTCAGTACCGAATTCCAGTAGCAGAATCTGAGATTGCCCTGCGTGGTGGTTACCGTGTTATCGATTTAGATTCGGATGAGTTCTTTAGCTCAGAACTAGGCAAGAGCTTTGTCATGGTCGATGGTTGGTTTGCTGGTGCTGAAGTGCGCTTCTAGGCCATATAAAGCAAATTTAGAACGAATTTTAAGAACGCCACTTTATTAAGTGGCGTTTTTTTATATCTATTGGTTACTTGAGTATATATCTTTCTGGAATTAGTTAGCACATTCATCACTTTCGACCATCCTTAATACAGAGAGCCAATTTGCGTCTATTCTTATAAGGTCTATGTAGTGAGGTCAAAGCAAGGGATGGAATATGACACTCAATGAATTGAGAAATTTATATAGAGAAAACCTGTTAGTTGAAGCCATCATAGAGCCCTCAATTCAAGAAGGGTCTTGGGTTGTGGAGTTTCGTCATATGGGTGGTGGCTTCGTTCTGCTTACTGATGTTCATGGTGAAGAATGTCATTACGCGGATTTAGACTTGGCATCTAAGTCGGCAATGGCGGTTGGCTTTCAGCAAGTACGCATTGAAAACCAGTAAGACAATTTACGTTTCAATCGGTTTTTACTTCCAAAAAGTTATAAAACATACTTTTCTATTCTTTCTTGTTATTAAAAGGAGTGGTTAATCTATCGTCACGCAATGATTAGGGATGTCGTGACCATGTCTTTAAATAAGAAAGAGTCTTCACAAAACAATAATGCACAGTCTGGGGCTAATGAGTTACCTGGGCTAGCAGCACCACTTAATGACCAACAATTAGGTCATCTTCAGCAAACTGTTTCTGAACTGTCTTCACAGCAACTGGCATGGGTCAGTGGATACCTTTGGGGAGTGAGCCAAGCTCAGCCTGTCGGTGCTGCTGCGCCAATCGCTCAAGCGGCCGCTGCAGTAGCGGCTAAGCCAGCGGGTAAGCTCAGCATTATCTTCGCTTCTCAAACCGGTAATGCTAAAGGCGTCGCTGAATCGCTCGAGGCAGAAGCAAAAGCCTTAGGTATCGCCGTCGAGCTTTTCGATGCGAGTGATTATAAAGGTAAGAACTTAGCCAAAGAGACACACGTCATTTTTGTGGCTTCAACCAATGGTGAGGGCGAAGCCCCTGATAACGCGATTGAGTTGCATGAATTCCTACAATCGAAGAAAGCGCCAAAATTATCAAACCTACAATACGGTGTGATTGGTTTAGGTGACTCAAGCTATGAGTTCTTCTGCCAAACGGCTAAAGACTTCGATAGCTTCCTCGCTAAGCTTGGTGCGAAATCGTTTGTCGACCGTCTTGATTGTGATGTTGATTACGAAGAATCAGCAACGGAATGGCGCGCTAAAGCATTAGAGCAAGTAAAAGAGACGCTATCGACAGGCACTGAAGCCGATGTGGTTCAATTACCAGTCGGTCAAGCGGCCGCCGGTCATTCGCAATACACCAAACAAAACCCATACACCGCGACACTATTAACCAGTCAAAAGATCACGGGTCGTGACTCGGGTAAAGATGTTCGTCATATCGAGATTGATCTTGATGAGTCGGGCATTACCTACCAACCCGGCGATGCGCTAGGCGTATGGTATGAAAACAGTTCAGAACTCGCAAATCAGATTCTTTCTAAGGTTGGGTTATCGGGTATCGAAAGTGTCGATGTCGATGGTGAGAATCTATCTATCCATAGTGCGCTAGTGAGTAAATTTGAGATTACCACTTCAAACCCTCAACTTGTGACTAAGTTTGCTGAGTTATCGGGCAGCAAGAAGTTAATCAAGCTGGTGGAAGATAAAGACAAGCTTCGTGAATACGCGGGTAATACTCAAGTTGTCGATGTTTTAGCTGAGAAGAAAACTAAGCTATCGGCTGATGAGTTAATTGGCCTGTTACGTAAGCTGACACCGCGTCTCTATTCTATTGCATCAAGCCAAGCAGAAGTAGATGAAGAAGTTCACTTGACGGTTGGTTTGGTTGAATACCAAAAAGGCGAAGAGTCTCGTTTAGGCGGAGCTTCTAGCTTCTTAGCTCAACGTCTTGAAGAGGGTGGTGAAGTGAAGGTGTTTGTTGAGAACAACAATAACTTCAAATTACCACAAGACGACAATACACCAATCATCATGGTCGGCCCGGGTACCGGTATCGCACCGTTCCGCAGTTTTGTTCAAGAGCGTGAAAACAATGATGCTGAAGGAAAAAGCTGGTTGTTCTTTGGTGACCGTACCTTTACTCAAGATTTCTTATACCAAGTTGAATGGCAAAAGTACCTCAAGTCTGGCGCGCTAACTAAGCTCGATGTTGCCTTTAGCCGTGACCAAAAAGAAAAGGTTTATGTTCAGGACCGTTTAATCGAACAAGCAGAGCAGGTGTGGCAATGGCTGCAAGAGGGCGCGTACCTCTATGTCTGTGGCGATGCGACTCGAATGGCTAAAGATGTTCATGAAGCGTTAGTTTCGATAGCGGAAAAGCATGGCAACCAGAGCCGCGAGCAAGCTGAACAATATATTAATGATTTACGTAAAGCGAAACGTTACCAAAGGGATGTGTACTAATGAGCAAGCAAGTAATAGAGCAAGAAGTGCTAGGTCAAGTACTTGGACCTTTGGCTGACAATGAGCGTCTTAAGCGTGAAAGTAATAACCTACGCGGTACGATTGAACAAGATCTCCAAGACCGCATAACAGGTGGCTTTACTGCTGATAACTTTCAGTTGATTCGTTTCCACGGTATGTATCAACAAGACGACCGTGATATTCGTAACGAACGTACCAAACAAAAGCTCGAACCGTTACATAACGTCATGCTTCGTGCTCGTATGCCTGGTGGCATCATTACCCCTAAGCAGTGGTTGGCGATTGATAAGTTCGCAGACGAAAGTACCTCTTACGGTTCAATTCGTCTAACAACTCGTCAAACGTTTCAGTTCCACGGTGTCTTGAAGCCGAACATTAAGTTGATGCACCAAACGCTAAATAGCATTGGCATTGATTCAATTGCGACAGCGGGTGATGTAAACCGAAATGTTCTATGTACGACAAACCCGGTTGAATCTGAACTTCATCAAGAAGCTTACGAGTGGGCGAAAAAGATCAGTGAACATCTATTACCGAAGACTCGTGCTTATGCAGAAATCTGGTTAGATGGTGAAAAACTAGAAACAACGGATGAAGAACCTATCCTTGGTAGCAACTACCTACCGCGTAAGTTCAAGACGACGGTTGTCATTCCTCCGCAAAATGATGTGGACGTCCATGCTAACGATCTTAACTTTGTTGCTATTGCTGAAGACGGAAAGCTGGTGGGCTTTAATGTGTTAGTTGGTGGCGGTTTAGCGATGACACACGGTGATACCTCTACTTATGCACGTAAAGCTGACGACTTTGGTTTTGTGCCATTAGATAAAACGTTAGATGTAGCAGCGGCGGTGGTAACGACTCAGCGTGACTGGGGTAACCGTTCAAACCGTAAGAATGCAAAAACCAAATACACACTAGACCGTGTTGGTATTGATGTATTCAAAGCAGAAGTAGAAAAGCGTGCAGGCGTAGAATTTTCTGAAAGCCGTCCTTATGAGTTTACTGGCCGTGGTGATCGCATTGGTTGGGCGGAAGGCATTGATGGTAAGCACCACTTGGCGTTATTCATCGAGAATGGTCGTTTACTTGATTTTCCGGGTAAAGCTCTGAAAACAGGTGTTGCTGAAATAGCGAAGATCCACAAAGGTGACTTCCGCATGACTGCAAACCAAAACCTAATTGTTGCGGGTGTGTCGACGAGTCAAAAGGCCAAGATTGAAAAACTAGCGCGTCAATATGGCTTGATGGATGATGCTGTTTCAGAGCAACGTAAAAACTCAATGGCGTGTGTGGCTTTCCCAACATGTCCTTTAGCAATGGCAGAAGCTGAGCGCTTTCTTCCTGAGTTTGTAACGGATGTTGAAGACATTCTGAAAAAACATGGATTACCAGAAGAAGATAACATCATCCTTCGAATCACAGGTTGTCCAAACGGTTGTGGTCGTGCAATGTTGGCTGAACTTGGTTTAGTGGGTAAGGCTCCGGGGCGTTACAACATGCACCTAGGTGGCAACAAGGCCGGAACTCGTATCCCTAAGATGTATAAAGAGAACATCACATCAGCTCAGATCTTAGAAGAGATTGATGCGCTGGTGGGACGTTGGGCTACAGAACGCAACGACAAAGAAGGGTTCGGTGATTTTACAATCCGAGCTGGCATCATCGAAGAGGTGATCATTTCCAAGAGGGATCTGCATGCATAATTCTGTCGCTTCAAAATTGAAGTTAGCAGAGCTACTCGCATTGACTAAGACGGAGCAAATACTTCGTCTTGGACAAATCAACGCAGAGTTAGAGCAGCTAACCGCATTAGAAAGAGTTAAGTGGGCTTTAGATAATTTAGAAGGGACACATGTTGTGTCTTCTAGTTTCGGAATCCAAGCAGCATTGATGTTGCACCTAGTGACCCAAGCAAAACCAGATATTCCGGTTATTTTGACTGACACAGGGTATCTATTTCCGGAGACCTATCGCTTTATTGATGAGTTAAGTCAGAAGTTGACTCTAAACCTTCAAGTCTTTCGCGCCCAACAGAGCCCTAATTGGCAAGAAGCGCAATATGGAAAACTTTGGGATCAAGGTATAGAAGGGATAGAGAAGTACAACAAGCTTAATAAAGTTGAACCGATGAGAAGAGCGTTGGATGAGCTCGAGGCTGGGACATGGTTTTCCGGTTTAAGAAGAGAGCAATCTCAATCGCGTGCAAATTTGCCAATCTTATCTATCCAAAATGGTGTGTTTAAATTTTTGCCGGTAATCGATTGGACGAATAAAGATGTTCACTATTACCTAGAAGAGCATGGTCTCGGTTATCACCCGCTTCGAGAGCAGGGTTACCTTTCTGTTGGAGATACACATACAACTAAGAAGTGGGAACCGGGTATGACTGAAGAGGAAACTCGTTTTAATGGGTTGAAACGCGAATGTGGTCTCCATGAAGATGATGGAGAGCAATATGGTTCTGGGATTTAGACTCGTTGCCATTTAAAAAGCTGCCATGAGGCAGCTTTTTTGTTTTCTAGGATGAAAATTAGATCAATTGTGGATAAGTCTGTGGTTATTTTGTAAGTACTCTGTAGTTAAACTTGCACAAATAAGGCTTTGAGTGTTTATTCGCCATGTAATCGTTATTTTTGCATCTTTCTTTAATAAACACTTGCCAATGTGATGAACATCTCTATAATGCCGCCTCACTGACACGGCAGACGCCACAAGGCTTCAGCGAGA
>NZ_JBFSSD010000049.1:0-36759 GCF_041466145.1 Vibrio sp. 10N.239.312.D08
ACCGATGACCTCAACCTTGGCAAGGTTGCGCTCTACCAACTGAGCTAGTATCGCAATCTGAAAACGTCTTTCTCCGTTCAGGGCTGCGAATTATAAGAGCATTTTTTTGTGATGCAAGTCCTTAATGCAAAATTACGAAACTTTTTACTCAACTGCTGTAAAAGCACACAGATTTGCAAAAAAAACGGCTCTTATGTCCCTGAAAAGTTAGATAAACGTGATCATTTTATTCGACTAGATGTTAATAATCGTTTTTCGGTAGTACTGCAGCTCGGCGATCGACTCTCGAATATCGTCTAACGCAAGGTGACTTCCCGACTTAGAAAAACCATCTAGCACTTCAGGTTTCCAACGACGAGTCAGCTCTTTCAGAGTGCTTACGTCAACATAGCGGTAGTGGAAGTACTCTTCTAACTCTGGCATGTGCTTGTATAGGAAACGGCGATCTTGACCAATGCTGTTGCCACAAATCGGTGACTTACCTTTTGGTACCCATTTTTCAAGAAACTCAATCGTTTGTTGGATGGCATCTTGCTCTGAAACCGTGCTTTCTTGAATTCGCTTCACGAGGCCGCTGCCAGTGTGCGTCGTTGTACACCACTCGTCCATCTTGTCCAATTCACTCTGAGGTTGGTGAATAGCCAAAACAGGTCCTTCAGCCAGGATGTTAAGCTCACTATCAGTAACGATAGTAGCAATTTCAATGATTTTATGAGTTTCAGGATCAAGTCCTGTCATCTCTAGATCAACCCAAATAAGGTTCTGATCGCTAAAGGACATAAGGCGTCGCCTATTTGTTTATGTGTAAAAGAGGTACTATACCCAAATAACTATACTCAAACTAGCTTTAGGACCATCGAAATCACGTGGTACCAGCAACATCCTGTTTGAGTTCCCAATCATCAAGTTAGATGTGTTAAGTGAAAAATTGTGGCTAAAAAAAAGAAGTTAACCAAAGGTCAAGTACGTCGTGTACGTAGCAACCAGAACAAGCGACTCAAGAAAGAAGATTCTATCCAATGGGATGAGAACATGCTTGGCGGAACCAAAAGCGGACTCGTGATTACGCGCTTTGGCCAACATGCTGATATCGAAGATCTTGAAACTAACGAAGTTCATCGTTGTAACTTACGCCGTAGTATCGAGACTTTAGTTTCTGGTGACCGAGTGACTTGGCGCGCAGGCTTAGAATCAATGGCCGGTATTTCTGGCGTTGTGGAAGCGGTTGAGCCGAGAACTTCAATGCTGACTCGCCCTGATTACTACGATGGCCTAAAGCCAGTAGCTGCGAACGTCGACCAAATGGTTATCGTATCGGCTGTGCTACCAGAGCTATCACTTAATATTATCGACCGTTACCTAATTGCTTCAGAAACGGTAAACATCGCGCCACTTGTTGTGCTGAATAAGGTCGACCTGCTGACTGATGAGCAGATTGCTGAATACCGTGAAACACTGAAAGAGTACGAGAAGATCGGCTACAAAGTGATGTTCGTGAGTAAAGAGTCTGGCTACGGCATCAAAGAGCTGGAAGCTGAACTTAAAGACCGTATCAACATCTTTGTTGGTCAATCGGGTGTGGGTAAGTCAAGCCTAGTGAATGCATTAATGCCAACGCTAGACATTGAAGAAGGCGAAGTCTCTGAGAACTCAGGTCTTGGCCAGCATACCACCACGGCAGCCCGTTTATACCACTTCCCTTCTGGTGGTGATCTGATTGATTCACCAGGAGTTCGTGAATTCGGCCTATGGCACTTAGAAGCCGATGAAATCACTGAAGCCTTCATCGAGTTCAAGCCTTACCTTGGCGGTTGTAAATTCCGCGACTGTAAACACAACGATGACCCTGGTTGTATCCTGCGCGAAGCAGTAGAAAACGGCAAGATCAGTCGATTACGTTTCGACAACTACCACCGCATCATTGAAAGCATGGCGAGTAACAAAGATAACCGTCAGTATTCACGCAACAAAAAAGCCGATCTCTAATCGCGTTTTTGTGAACAAATGTGTGCATTTACTGACAATTGGCGCGAATTTAAGTAACATCTCGCGCCCTAAACCGTCATCAACAGATTTAATTGAAAAACAATTAGCATTGGAAAATTAATACAATGGATAAGATTAAAGTTGGATTGCAGTACTGGATTCCACAACATGGACTGACTCGCCTAGTCGGCAAACTTGCGTCTGCAAAAGCGGGCGGCTTAACGACAGCGATCATCAACTGGTTCATCAAGCAATACAAAGTGAACATGGATGAAGCTCTGCATAGCGATCCAAAACACTTTAAAACATTCAATGAATTCTTCGTGCGTGAATTGAAAGAAGGCATGCGCCCTATCGCCGAAGGTGAATCTGTTATTGTTCACCCTGCAGATGCACGTGTGAGCCAATTTGGCCCAATTACTGACGGTCAACTGATTCAAGCGAAAGGCCATAACTACTCAGCTCGCGAGCTATTGGGTGGTGATGCTGCGCTAGCGGATGAATTTAAAGACGGTGAATTCGCAACGCTTTACCTGTCTCCAAGTGATTACCACCGCGTGCACATGCCATGCGACGGCACACTGCGCCAGATGATCTACGTTCCAGGTGACCTTTTCTCAGTTAACCCGTTAACGGCAGAAAACGTTCCAAACCTATTCGCACGTAATGAGCGTGTCGTTTGTATCTTCGATACGGAATTTGGCCCAATGGCACAAGTGCTGGTTGGCGCAACGATCGTAGGTAGCATCGAGCAAGTATGGGCAGGTACCATCACCCCACCTCGTGGTAACTCGGTTTACAAATGGGATTACCCTGCACAAGGTGACAAAGCAATCATCTTGAAGAAAGGCGAAGAGATGGGCCGCTTTAAGCTTGGTTCAACCGTTATCAACCTGTTCGCTAAAGATGCGATCAAGTTTGACGACACTATGCAAAATGGCGAGAAAACGGTTCTTGGTACACCTTTCGCGCACATTGCTGGCAAAGAAGCGCAAGCAAATGACGATGTTGTTACCGATTCTGCTGAGAACACTGACCAAGCTTAACAATTTGAGTTAACTCATTTAAGCTTTCAAGGCGCGTTACTTTTTCTATTTCAGAGAAGAACGCGCCTTTTTCTTAGCTCTACCGATTCATTTGCTACTCAAGCTCTAACAACTCAATCTTTCAAACCCTGCCCAGCCACCTGCTGCTTCTCACTCTTGTCTCTAATTGCCCAGATAAAAGATTGACCAAAAACAAAACAACTGTCGAAACCTTAAACAACTTTTTGATTTTCCAACCCGTCTCCAAGTACCAGAAATCCAGATAACTTACTCTATTTGAAGATATTTTATTTATAGGGTCTTTGTACATGCCTAAACTCAATGTTGGCGTTCTGGTCAAGCTGTTGATTTGTTTTGCGATTCCCTTAGGCGTGTTATTCATGCCGATAGATTCAATACCAATCGATGATCTCACGCTGATTCAACACCGCCTGTTGGCGATATTCTTATTAGCAGCCCTGCTGTGGGTGCTTGAACCTGTTCCGGTATTCGCCACTTCCATTTTGATCATTGCGCTTGAACTGGTGATGATATCTGACAAAGGTTTACACCTATTTAGAAATCCACCAGCGGGGCACGACCTCGGTGAGTTAATCAAATATACCGACATCTTCGGTGCATTTTCGTCACCGATCATCATCCTTTTCATGGGTGGTTTTGCTCTTGCGATATCCGCATCCAAGTATGAACTCGATAACAACCTAGCTCGAGTGCTACTTAAACCATTTGGTACAGAACCGCGCTTCATTATGCTCGGCTTAATGCTGATCACCGCCGTGTTCTCAATGTTCATGTCAAATACCGCAACGACGGTAATGATGCTTGCGCTGCTCGGCCCTATCGTGGCATCTGCACCAAAAGGCGATATGGGTATCAAAGCGCTCGTGTTGTGTATTCCAATTGCTGCCAATACTGGCGGTATCGCAACCCCAATCGGTACACCGCCCAATGCCATCGCGCTGCAATACCTAACGGGTGAAAATACCATCGACTTCCTCAGCTGGATGATGATGGGCTTACCCTTTGTGATCATCCAACTCACCATCGCTTGGTTTCTTCTACAAAAACTCTTCCCTTCTAAAGAAAGAAACATGGTGCTCAAGCTTGATGGACAATTTAGAAAGAGCTGGCGAGCGATTGTGGTTTACATCACCTTCGCTGCGACAATCTTATTGTGGATGACCACCAAACTGCACGGCATGAACACCTATGTCGTGTCTATCATTCCACTGGCTGTGTTTACGCTCACTGGCATCATGGGCAAAGAAGAACTCAAGCTGATTAACTGGGATGTGTTGTGGCTGGTCGCAGGTGGTATTGCGATTGGTATTGGCTTAGATAAAACAGGCTTAGCCGCTGCACTCGCACACGCAATTGACTATGAATCGCTGTCACCTGCAGCTGTGGTACTGACATTGTCTATCGTGTGTTGGTTAATGGCGAACTTCATGTCAAACACTGCGACGGCCAACTTGCTGATGCCGATAGCCGCTGCAATTGGTGCTTCCATGGAAAGCCTAGTTGCGATTGGTGGTCTGCAAGGCTTGCTGGTTGTGGTCGCCTTCTCTGCGTCACTTGGCATGATTCTGCCAGTATCGACACCACCAAACTCACTGGCCTACTCGACCGGGCTTATCGAAAGCAAAGACATGGCGAAGATGGGCATCATCTTAGGTATTGTGGGCTTGCTGATGGTTTACCTCGCCCTGTTTATCATCACCTAGTAAGCGTTAACGCTCCCCTTTAATCCTAACTAAAGCGCTGAATGTAAATTTGGCGCTTTTTTCGATCTATACCACTCCACCTCAAGCAATTAACTGACATTTCAATCAATAGGTAACTGTGATATTACTTCACTGTTTTACAAAAAGCAGAGTAAATATATTTAGAATTTATGATTTTAAACACAGTCATTCAACTTAAGACAGCGGCACTATACGCCAATCAAAGACACATCAATTCATTATTAAGTACGTCAACGTAGTTAGGTTTTGTCTAATCAGAGAGGAATGGACCTTGAGACATACTATTAAGTTTAAAATTCAGATCGCCATTGCGATCATTATCGCCGTCGTGAGTGCTACCCAAGCTTGGATATCAGTTACCCAGCTCACTCAAGAGACTGAAGTCGCGATCAACCAAGAAATGAAAAATGTCAGTGCTGGCACGACGAATTATATTGCCGATTGGCTCTCGACTCGCAGCGATATGATGCTTGCTAATGAACCGACCATTTCAAGCAACAGTAACTCTGACCGCGAGTTGCTAATCACCAAACAAGCTGGACAATTCTTGTCTGTTTATGCCGGATTCAGCGACGGCACTATCGCGTATGGCGACAAAGGTGAAGATTGGCCAACAGGCTACGACCCACGCACCCGCCCTTGGTATAAAGATGCCAACGCAACATCAGACCTCGTCATTACTGAACCTTATCAAGACTTTGACGGCAGCATTGTCATCAGCTTTGCAAAAGCATTCAACGGTGAAAGACAAGGTGTCCTCGCGGCAGACCTAACTGTAACCAGCATTATCGACACCGTACTCAACGTGAAACTGGATAACGATGGCTTTGCGTTTTTAGTTGACGGTAACAACAACATCGTTGCCTACAGTGATGAAGAGCTAAGTCAGAAACCACTGACCAGTTTGAATCCGGAACTAACAGCCAACAAAGTGTCACAACTGATCCAAGGCCAAATGATCACTACGCTAACTTGGCCTGGCCAAGAGGATAAAATGGTCTACATTGCCAATGTCCCGAATACCGATTGGTCACTGGGTATTGTTATCGATAAGGAAATGGCGTTTTCCGCAGTATCTGACGCGATTCAGTTCATCGCTCTTACTTCTTTGATTTTGTATATCGTCATTTCGATTGCGAGCACAGTGGTGATCAACCGCCTGCTTTCCCCACTACAAACCTTGTCTGACGCACTGACTCAGCTGGCTCAAGGCAGAGGCGACCTCACTCAACGTATTGATATCACGCGTATGGATGAGATAGGCAAACTAGCCGAACTTGTGAACCAGTTCTTAAGCCAGATGCAAAGCATGTTGAAGGGCGTAATAGAGCACAGCCACGATTTAAACAATCATGCAGAAAAAGCCAATCAACTGGCGACCCAATCATCCATTCGAGTGGAGAATCAGCAAAACGATATCAATCAAATAGCGACCGCGATTCATGAGATGTCAGCCACGGCAGCTGAGGTGGCTAGCCATGCCGAACTCACGGCATCCGCTTCTCAAGCGTCAGCCACCGCTTGTAACGAAGGCCAAGAGGTTATTCAACAAAACCGCGATGCGATTACTGGTCTTGCAACTCAAGTTGAAGACGCTGCCAATGTTATTCGAGAACTGGAAAACAACGCGCAAAGCATCAATCAGATACTATCCACCATTCAAGGCATTGCCGAACAAACCAACCTGTTGGCATTGAACGCTGCGATTGAAGCGGCGCGTGCGGGTGAGCAAGGTCGTGGATTTGCGGTTGTTGCAGACGAGGTTCGAGTACTGAGCCAAAGAACGCATGGCTCGACCGAAGAAATCCGCGTGATGATTGATACGTTACAGAAGAATACCGAACATGCCGTTGAAAGCATGACCACCAGCACCCAACTGGCAGAGAACAGCGTTGGCTTCGCAGAGCAAGCTCATGGCAGCCTCTCTAAAATCACCCAAGCGATCACTGAAATCAACGATATGGCGCTGCAAATAGCTAGTGCTGCAGAAGAGCAACGCGCAGTAAGCGAAGACATCAGTCGTAATACGCAAGGAATCAAGGATGCCTCCGACGATCTTGCACAACAAGCTGAAAGCAGCCGCAATAGCTCAAATGAAATGAGTAACGCTGCCGAGTCGATGCGCCGAGATGTGGAGCGCTTTAAGGTATAACTCATCTCAAGCAACATAAGTTAAACCTCACCACCGAGCGGCAGGTGACGTAAACCGATAACTGAAACAAAGTGACTCTTTTCACAAGAATCACTTTGTTCTCAGTCCGGTTTAATGCATATTGATGAGCTAATTTATCCCAGACACAAGGATGTTATTCAGATGGGATTCGAATGGTTGGCTCTTGCTGCCGCTTTTCTTTGGGCTATCGCGAGCCTGATGTCAGTAAAGCCTGCTCAACACTTAGGTTCTTTCGCCTATAGCCGTGGCGCATGGGTTGCACTGCTATCATCTTATCGAGCATGGCTTGGTTTACTGGTGGCTGGTCAACGGTCGAAGCAGACCTAGTCACGCCGATGATGCTGTCTGGGCTAATTGGCATCTTCATTGGTGATACCGCCCTATTTGCCTGTTTGAACAGAATGGGACCGCGCCAAGCAGGTTTGCTGTTCTCTTGTCACGCCGTGTTCTCGGCAATTCTTGGTTACTTCCTATTTAGCGAAAGTATGACTTCGGTTGAGCTGATTGGCTCGGCTTTGGTGTTCAGTGGTGTATTAACCGCGATATTCTTTGGTCGTCGAGGACAAGCCAACAACCAACTCGAAACCATCAAGGGCACCGTGTGGATTGGTGTAGCTCTCGGAATCACAGCGGCTATCTGCCAAGCCTTGGGCGGTATTATTGCAAAACCCGTGATGCAAACCAGCATAGACCCTGTTGCCGCTTCAGCGATTCGTATGATCACCGCTTTTGTTGCTCACTCCGCATTTCGTCTAACTGGCGCTAAGCTCTCACGCGCAATTAACCCGATGAATGGTCAAATATTCGCGATTACCGCAGTGAACGGCTTTCTTGCTATGGCGGTGGGAATGACGCTGATCTTGTATGCACTGCAAGAAGGAAATGTCGGCATGGTTGCTCTGTTGTCTTCAACCACACCTATCATGTTGTTACCAATACTTTGGCTGTACACCAAACAGAGACCAAATGCCTACGCTTGGATCGGTGCCATTGTTGCCGTAGTGGGTACTGGTATTCTAGTCAGCTAGCTAGTGAAGTTAATTGGCAGCTGATTGGAAACTGAGAGTGAATAGCTAATGACTATTCACTCTCAGTAAAAACAAAAGCAAAAAGTTAAGAACGTGGGAAAGGAAAAGCCGTCACGTCATCGATGTGGTCATAACCTAACGCCAGCATGATCAGACGATCAATACCTAAAGCAACACCCGCACAGTCTGGTAAGCCCGCTTTTAATGCCTCAATCAAGTGATGGTCAATCGGTTGAGGCGATAAGCCCATCTCAATACGTTTGGCATTGTCATCTTCAAAGCGCTTGAGCTGCTCTTGTGGTTTATCTAGCTCATGGAAGCCGTTTGCTAACTCGATGCCTTTGAAATACACCTCAAAGCGATCCGCCACTCGCGAATCCTCAGGATTAATCTTAGCCAATGCCGCTTGTGAAGCCGGAAAGTCATAAACAAACGCAGGGACTTGTTGCCCTATTTTGGCTTCAACCCCAATACTAAACAGCAACTGCAGCAAGGTATCACGATCTTCTTCAGGGTCAGCTATATCGCTGAGCCCAAGTTTTGCTGCGGCTTGCTTTAGCGTAGCCATCGAATCTTCCAGGGGACACACACCTAACACGTCAATAAAGGCTTGTTGGTAAGTCATTCGCTCTGCTGAGCCCGATTTAAGTACCTGCTGTAACAGCAAATCCATTTCATCCATCAGGTCATGATGATCAAAGCCAACGCGATACCACTCCAACATAGTGAACTCAGGGTTGTGATAACGGCCATTTTCTTCGTTACGGAAAGACTTACAAATTTGGTAAATACAGCCACTGCCCGCCGCTAATAGACGTTTCATATGAAACTCAGGGCTAGTCATAAAGAACAGTGGCTGACCGTGTGCATAACCCGGCCCTACGAATTCAGTTTTGAAAGTATGCAAATGCACGTCCGTCACCGTGGCGTGGCTCATCGCAGGCGTATCCACTTCCATCACGTTTCGCTCAGCAAAGAACTGACGAATTTGATTAAGGATATCAGCACGTTGCTTTAAATGTTTAATGGTTGCGGCCGGTTGCCATGTAGAGTGCATTATTGAGTTCCATATTACTGAATTCTAGGCGACGAAAATTACCACCTTTCATCGCTTTTGTAAGCTTCTATCTTTCTATTCGTGAAAGCAAAATGTTGTTTTAATGAAGCCAGAAAATTACGTTCTACAATACAATTATCAATACAGATTTCACATCAACATTGATAACAAAAATCATACTCAACAAGCCGTTAACACCCGTCCTGTGGGTTAATCGTTATCAACAATTCATTGCCGTGATTGCAGTCACATAACCTATAATTTCTATGCCTCCATATGCATTACCGACCTAAAAACCCAAATGCATCAACTTTTCGAATACCTTCCTCTCTTACACTGAACCTACCACTTAAGGCTTAGGGGTGCTAAATGGTTCCTACAATTTAGAACCTCCTAAATAGGCTTTTTATAATAACAAGCGGAATACTCCGCATCACACTGGAGAATAACTGTGAAGACAATTACCACAGATATCGCAGTCATCGGCGCAGGCGGCGCTGGTCTTCGTACAGCTATTGCTGCGGCTGAAGCTAATCCTGAACTGGAAGTAGCACTGATTTCTAAAGTTTACCCAATGCGTTCGCACACGGTAGCGGCAGAAGGCGGTTCAGCAGCGGTAATTAAAGACGAAGATAGCCTAGATAACCACTTCAACGATACTGTTGGCGGTGGCGACTGGCTATGTGAACAGGATGTTGTTGAATACTTTGTTGAAAACTCGACTCGCGAAATGATCCAAATGGAACAATGGGGCTGCCCATGGAGTCGTAAAGAAAACGGTGAAGTAAACGTACGCCGATTCGGCGGTATGAAGGTAGAGAGAACGTGGTTCGCAGCGGATAAAACCGGCTTCCACATGCTTCATACTCTGTTCCAGACTTCGATGAAGTACGACACAATCAAACGATTTGATGAGTACTTTGTGGTGGATTTGCTCGTTGAAGATGGCGAAGTACAAGGCCTAATCGCGATTCACATGTCTGAAGGTGAGCTTGTTACCATCAAAGCAAAATCTGTTGTTCTAGCAACCGGTGGCGCAGGTCGTGTTTACCACTGTAATACCAACGGCGGCATCGTAACTGGCGACGGTATGGCAATGGCTTATCGCCACGGTGTACCACTGCGTGATATGGAGTTCGTTCAATACCACCCAACAGGCCTACCGGGCACTGGCATCTTGATGACCGAAGGTTGTCGTGGTGAAGGCGGTATCATCGTCAACAAGAACGGCTACCGTTACCTGCAAGATTACGGCATGGGCCCTGAAACTCCAGTGGGCGAGCCGAAAAACAAATACATGGAACTGGGTCCTCGTGACAAAGTTTCTCAAGCATTCTGGCACGAGCAGCAGAAAGGCAACACCATCAAGCACCCACTTGGTGATGTCGTGCACCTTGACCTTCGCCACCTTGGTGAAGAGTACCTGCAAGAGCGTCTACCGTTCATCTGTGAGCTTGCAAAAGCGTACGTAAACGTAGACCCAGCAAAAGAGCCGATCCCAATTCGTCCAACCGTTCACTACACCATGGGTGGTATTGAAACTAACGGTACCTGTGAAACTCGTATTAAAGGCCTATTCGCCGTTGGTGAATGTGCTTCAGTTGGCCTACACGGTGCAAACCGCCTAGGTTCTAACTCACTGGCTGAGTTCGTAGTATTTGGCCGCGTTGCTGGTGAAGAAGCGGTGAAACGCGCTGCTGAATTCAAAGGCTGGAACGAAGAGTCTATCGCTAAGCAAGTGAAAGCGGTTGAAGATCGCATCGCAGGCATCTTGGCTCAAGAAGGCGACGAGAACTGGGCTGATATCCGTACTGAAATGGGTCACACCATGGAAGCGGGTTGTGGTATCTACCGTCAAGAAGACTTGATGCAAAAGACCATCGACAAACTCACTGAACTGAAAGCTCGCTACAAGAAGATCAGCATTAAAGACAAAGGCAAAGTATTCAACACTGACCTACTTTACGCTATCGAAGTGGGTTACGGTCTTGAAGTTGCAGAAGCGATGGTTCACTCAGCGATCCTTCGTAAAGAGTCTCGCGGTGCACACCAACGTCTAGACGACAACTGCACAGAACGTGATGACGTGAACTTCCTGAAACACTCTCTATCTTTCTACAACGAAGATGCAGCACCAACCATCGACTACAGCGGCGTTAAGATCACCAAATCTCAACCTAAAGCTCGTCTGTACGGTGAAGCTGCAGAGAAAGCCGCTGCCGCTGAAAAAGCAGCAGAAGAGAATGCTAAGAAGAGCGAAGAGGAGCAAGCATAATGTCAGCGAATCGAATCCAAAAAATTGAAATCCTGCGTTATGATCCTGAGCACGACGCAGAACCTCACTTTCAAACCTTTGAAGTGCCATTTGATGAAACCATGTCAGTACTTGATGCGATCGGTTACATCAAAGACAACCTAGATAAAGACCTGTCTTACCGTTGGTCTTGTCGTATGGCGATTTGTGGTTCTTGCGGCATCATGGTTGATGGCGTGCCAAAACTGGCGTGTAAGAGCTTCTTACGTGATTATCCAAACGGCTTCAAAATTGAGCCTTTGGCTAACTTCCCAATCGAAAAAGATTTGATTGTCGACATGACGCCGTTCATCGAGCGCCTTGAAGCGATCAAGCCTTACATCATCGGTAACGACCGTAAGCCAGAAGACGGCACAAACATCCAAACTCCAGAGCAAATGGCGAAATACAAACAGTTCGCTGGCTGCATCAACTGTGGTTTGTGTTACGCAGCATGTCCTCAGTTTGGTCTAAACCCTGAGTTCATCGGCCCTGCGGCACTTGCTCTTGCTCACCGCTACAACCTAGATAGCCGTGACAATGGTAAAGCCGAACGTATGAAGCTTATCAATGGCGACAATGGCGCTTGGGGCTGTACGTTTGTAGGTTACTGTTCTGACGTATGTCCGAAGAAAGTAGACCCAGCGGCTGCAGTAAACCAAGGTAAAGTTGAGTCTTCAATGGACTTCGTTATCTCGATGTTCAAGCCAGACGGATCGCAAGTAAAAACAGCAGAGGAGGCATAATATGAGCAATCGTAAGCCTTATGTTCGTGAGATGAAGAGAACATGGTGGAGCAACCATCCGTTCTACCGCTTCTACATGCTACGTGAAGCGACTGTACTGCCTTTGATTCTATTCACTCTGTTCCTAACCTTCGGTTTGGGTGCACTAGTGAAAGGCCCTGAAGCTTGGGCTGGTTGGTTGAGCTTTATGGCGAACCCTATCGTCGTTGGTATCAACATCGTGGCACTGCTAGGCAGCTTGCTGCACGCTCAAACCTTCTTCAGCATGATGCCTCAAGTAATGCCAATCCGTCTTAAAGGCAAATTGGTTGATAAAAAAATCATCGTACTGACCCAGTGGGCAGCGGTGGCTTTTATTTCTTTAATCGTTCTTGTTGTGGTGTAAGGAGCTTTCGTTATGAACACAAATTACAAAGTAAAACCTGTTAACCACAACCCACAACGCTCTGATGAGCCAATCTGGTGGGGCCTATTTGGCGCTGGCGGTACTTGGTTTGCGATGATCACACCAATCACAGTTCTAGTGTTAGGTATCTTAGTGCCAATGGGCATCATCGATGCGGACGCAATGAGCTACGAGCGTGTGTCTGAATTCGCCACCAGCATTATTGGTGCGCTATTCATCATCGGTACGCTAGCACTGCCAATGTGGCACGCAATGCACCGTCTTCACCACGGCATGCACGACCTTAAGTTCCATGTCGGTGTTGCGGGTAAAGTTGGCTGCTACTTCGTTGCAGGCCTAATCAGCGCATTGTCTGTTATCTTCATTTTTATGATTTAACAGTTAAATAGAAAACGCCTAGGTTTGACCCTAGGCGTTTATTCTATGCTAGATGATAAGTCTATATGCGTTACGGCTATTCAAACCCCACAAATCGCATCACACCTGAGGTTATCTCCGCTTCTCCCTCTGCCGGCGCAGGGTTGCTCCAGGTTGGATCGCTCCAGAAGGATTTAGTCGTAATATACTCTCCATCTTGATCAACCTTATTCCAGGTGTCTTTGGCTCCTATAAATTCCTCTTCGGTTATGGTTAAGGTCACCTCACCATTCAAAATCACCCAATCGAACCCGAACAATCCCTCATCATCGTCAAAGTAGCCAGTACCGTTACTATGGAACACAACCTCTTCTTCAACTACAGCCATGACGGTGCCATTTATCTCCCAAAGATCGATGAGCTCCCAACGAGAACTTTCACTGCCATTACCTGTGAAATCAGACTCTATAAACTGAGCACCACCAACGGTACAGTTGGCGACTGCGCTGTCATAGTCCGAACGAGTGCCAAAGTCAGAGGGTTGGTCCGTAAAATCATCCCACGGTGAATCACCATCCCCACAGACCGTTACTGTTCCCTCGTAGGTAACATTTGTAAGCACCTCCTCTGAACCATCCCTAGAGATAGTTAGTTCATCATCAGTTTGTGATAAAAGTACCCATTGCTCGGTTGAGGTATCTTCATAAGTTATCATCATGGTATTAGCTGAAGTTTTCATCCAACTGTTCCCATAGGTCTCAGTGCCATCATTGCCGATATAGCTCATACTGCCGTTATCATGGAAAAAGAGGGTGTTACCATCGTACTCCATCAATACCAAGTTAGTCGGGTCAAACTGCAGAGCGTTTCTATCTTGTTGCACCACAGTATCAGCCCATATCCAGCTTTCAGTCACACCGTCTAACGTTTCTTCCTCGAAGAACTTAATTGACCAAGTTTGCTCCATTGAATCTAATAACGCCCAGTAAGTCGTGAAGCTCTCCGAATCATCAGAATAGCTGATCTTAATAAAGCCATCTTCTATGGTCCAGTCATCGATATAGTCACCACCCTCACTCTTCAATACATGTACAGTACCATCAGCATTGAACAAGTAATCACGAGTATCTCCATTGCCTTTAACGCGTTGGAAGTTTAGACCCTCGACCATCTCACTGGTAATGTGAGTTCGACCGCCACAATCCGTGATCGCCGTTTCGTAGTCACTCATACTCGGGATAGGTTGCCCCTCAACAGGTTCTGCATCACCGATGTAGCACTCTTCAAGCACAATCGGACGATCTTGTTGAATAATAGTATCCATCCAGATATAGCTACTTGATTGACCGTCCACAACTTCGTTCTCATAGAACTTGATTGACCACGTATCATCCAACGAATCTAACAGTGCCCAGTAAGTCGTGAAGCTCTCCGATTCATCAGAATAGCTGATCTTAACCAAGCCATCTTCTATGACCCAATCGTCAGTATAGTTACCGCCCTCTCCCTTCAATACATGCACTGTGCCATCAGCATTGAACAAGTAGTCACGAGTATTTCCATTGCCTTTAACGCGTTGGAAGTTTAGACCCTCGACCATTTCGCTGGTAATGTGAGTTCGACCGCCACAATCCGTAATCGCAAGCTCATAGTCAGCCATGATTGGGCTTGACTGATCATCGCTATCACCCAAGTAGCAGGTAAATAGGTAATCGCTCAACACTACACCATCTTCTATAGACTGTGCGGCAATACCATTGAAAGCGTACATAGTATCGTCCGACGGTTCAGCACTTGGCGCCTCAATCTCACCTACCGTAAGTTCACCATTGTACATGCTAAAGATCATGGTAGGCGTATCCCCCTCTCCCATGTAGGGCATAGCCTCAACTGGTACGGTAAATTCGACGATATCTTCACCGTGTAATGTGTAACGTAAGTAATCCGCAGTAGCGACGCGACTTGCCGTTCCTGCGTCCCAATCAAAGAAGTAATAATGCGCCGTGCCATCACTCACTAACTCGATATCAAAGTCTAGATAGAGGCCAACAGAGGTAGTAAGATCTGTGGAAACCGACTCACCGACCGACTGCGACACAATAATGTCGTCCAGACTTGTAATAGAGCTACCATCCGTATCATAACCGACGTCAGAGAACCTCACGTACGGACTACCACCCTCCCATAGGAAGTACTGGTTTACGGCTGGAGAGAAGGTAAACATTACCGCTTGTGAGCCTTCAGCGAACCTCGCCTCTTCCATGAAGTCGAACCACTCAAAGTAGACTTCATGCAATGCCATACCCGATAGGTTTACCACTTCTGATTCTACTGAATAATAGAAACTGGAATTGTCTTCTGGATAGGCAATAAGTTGCTCTCCAGAGAAGTCTATCGTATAACCTACCGGAGTTTGCCAGCCGTTTTCAGTGAGCTGTACGTCCCCCTCAGCTTCAAGTGGTAGCTGGATAAAGGATTGATCACCACGGTACTGTATGAGTTCCGTAAGGGTTAACGTATCACCGCCATAACTCAAGGTTTCTTTAAACAGAATATCTACGAACGATAGTTCGCTCCAATCGCTGAAGAATCCGTAAAGAGTCCCCTCTTGCTCCGCAAACTCTTGGGCGGTAATAGTCCACTTATTTGGGTCGGTTGGATAAAGGTCTTCACCGTCATAAACGCCGTCTTCATCTGAATCAGCATTATTCGGATCTAAACCTTCGGTTGCATTCTCATGGTTATCGCCTAAACCATCACTATCAGAATCCGCCCACTCTAATGAGTCATAAGGGAAGGCATCGCTATTGTCGCCAACATAGTCACCATCACTATCATCCCATTCATTTGGATCATTAGGGAAAGCATCCTCGTAGTCTTTAAAGCCATCGTCGTCACTATCTTGGTTTAGAACCTGTGTAAGATAGTCTTGAGCTGCTGTCTCGTTTAAGAAGAACATTCCTAGGCTATTGTTCCAACTAAAGTCTCCTTCTGTTAGATCCATGCCCCATGTATCTATGCCCCTACGATAGTAGGCATCGTACCAAGACCAAGGATTATCGACGACCGGAACCATAAGCACCATATCAACATCATTCACTCCGGTAAACGAACCAGGAACCACACCACTATCACCAAGATCCAGTGTAACCAGTGTTGGAATACCAGTATCAGTGAACAGATAGTCTTGTGTTACGACGTGCCATTGAATTGGCCCATTGTCATCGTATTGGAAACTGCTTGTAGGTAACAGCGTAGCGTATCGGCTCAGGCCTGGAATGATTTGGTCATCAATAAGCTCCAACTCTGTGCCAGCAACACGGGCATCCTCTACCTGTTGTGGTAGATCCACAACCGCTTGTGTTCCCCACTCATCAAATGAGGTAGCAACCCAAAGGCCATTAGATTGTTTCTGGTAAACGCGATAGGCCTGTCCGACATTATCAGTGTCAGTCGTAAATGAATAATCCGCTAATGGGTAGTGCTGCCACTCTATGTGTTTATTTTTTTCCACATCACTGACAGAACGAGACACGGCATTCCATTCTTGGAACAAGGTATTGATTGGATCACTATCGACAATGAGTAGTGTGTTCGTTTCCTCGTTTAGAACCGAACGCTCTCCACTTTCAAGAACATCACCATTAATCAGTACCTCTTTGCGGTAGTAATTCCAGTACGCTGTGAGATCGTCCCATTTGCCATCATTAAAGTTAAAGTCTGCGTACTCATGGAATTCACCATCTTGTGGGTTTGCCCATATTGGTGTCGAATATTCGTAGACATAGCTACCATCAGGGATATTATTAAATCGAAGTTCAACATTGATGTAACCGTCTGCACCCCAGTCCTGCTTAGACTCCACGAAACTCTGCACGTAATCCTGCGTTACAGTGGTTAAAGTCTGAGCCCATTGAGCTTGATGGGTTTGAACATCGTCGATATCAAAGCCATTTACCGTGTATTCGGTTAACGTTTCGACCGCTTGAACGCCCTCTGCGACGTCCTCAAATTCCACTGATACACTATGTATTGTATCTATTTGAGATAAGTCATTTGGGTGAACTCTAGATGTTAAGGCTACGCCTTGTTCATAGACACGACCATTACCGCCGAAACCGCCCTCAAGAGATGCATCACCCTCATCGATATAGCGCCAATACGTCTCGCTTGTTTCGGTTCTAGTACCAATTTCAAGAGACATGCCTTCGTAACGTGCAGTACCATCGAGGTTATAGTCGTACGCAAAGGTCTGGATACGAGTAAAGTCATCATTTAACAGGTGATCGACACTTTGTGTCGTGCCATATACCACGTCATCAGCAGTGATATATTGAGTAGTTATGGTGGTAACAATCTCTCCGCTATTCAGTGTCTCAACCATTTCTTCGACCTCAATATCCAGTGTAATGATATCGCGATCTGTTATGTTTAAAACTGCTACATCAGTTGCACTAACATTGGCCACAACATCAGCAATTGACTTATTTCCATCCTCTGGATGAACATCGGCATTATTACCAACGCCATCACCGTCCACATCGACCCATTCGGTCGCATCGGTTGGGAATTCATCAACATCATTGTTGTAACTGTCGTTATCCGTATCGTTTGGATACGGGTCATCCTCGTTATCGCCTAAGCCATCATCATCCGTATCTGCCCATTCGGTCGCATCGGTTGGGAATTCATCGGCATTATTACCAACGCCATCACCGTCCGTATCTAAGGACTCGTTGGGATCCGATGGGAATTCATCGGCATTATTACCAACACCATCACCGTCCGTATCTGCCCATTCGGTTGGGTCATTATCAAATACATCTTGATTGTCACCATAGCCATCAGAGTCATTATCAGCCCACTCAGTTGGATCTTGTGGGAAGACATCATCAATACTGTCTACCCCATCCGAATCATGGTCACCAGCACGAGAACGATCCGTTGGAAACGCATCATTGGCATCAGGGTAGATGTCATCTTCTCCGTCCACCGTATCATCATTTAGGTCGGCATTATTACCGATCTCATCACCATCGGAGTCCAGACTTTCATTGGGATCATTCGGAAAGTCATCTAAGTCATTGGGGACGCCGTCATCATCTGTGTCATTAGAAAAATCGACACCCTCTGTCGCACCACCAACATTATCAAATGTCTTATCGCTATCACCTGCAACTTCTTCAATTTTCTTTTTGATTTCATTATTCACAGATGCAGTCACAGAGATAAACTTAGTCCCTTTATCTTCACTTTCAGCAACTTCTTGCAACTCTTGAGGAGATGAAGGCAAAACATTTGAATCAACCAAGTTTTCAGCGGCATAAGCGGCAGCCTCAACACCTGACTCAACAAAATCACCTAAGATTTCATCTTCATCTAAGCCTAGCTGATCAGCGACTTGCTGAATGGCAGCTTGCTTTGCTGCTTCAACCGCAGCAGCATCGTCAGAATCTGTAGTGTTTTGCTCGATCAATACGTGAACTAGCGTACTCAAAGGGGTGACATCTTTTTCACCTGGAGGGGCTGACATAATATAGTCGTCAGACACCGTAACATCAGGTTCATCTTCATCAATCGTCTGCCCGGAGATCGCTTGCACAACGACAGGGTACTGTTCAGGGTTGTCGACATCGGTGACGTCTAAATCTGCAACTCCGCCATCACCAGAAATAGCATTAGGCTCACCGTCGTCTAAGACGTAGTTACCGTTAAGGTCTAACCAAATTCGAGCATGACGTAAATAACCATCAATTGCAGTCACACTGTATTTAGTCGTTTCAGCTGGGGAGCTGGGAGTCGAGGGAGTCTCACTCGGAGTCGTGGTTGACACGGTTGTATCATCGTCATCACATCCTGAAAGCCCGACGATACTAACCAAACCAAGAGCCAACGTAATTGCATTAAGTCTCATATCAATATCCACATAGTTGCTTAATAACATCGCGTATAAAGCTAGTAGACTCTACTCATTCTAACAATATTGTAATCAGCTTCCCTTCCCATCACACATATTCACAAAATCAATATTAAACAGTCACATATTGAATTGAGAGATTTTTGTTGCGATATATAAACGCCAACAACACCTTGTAAATCTATAAGTTAGATAAAATTTTTGATTTTCATCCAGAATACAACCAAAATATGACACTAGTCACATAATGTAGCCTTGTAACCAAGGTGAATCGCATCTGGCTTACTCACTCTTGATTTTCCAGCTCTTCGTATCCCGCATCTCGTATTACTCGTATCTGCTCTTCCCCAATCTTGAGGTACAAAAAAAGGCCGCCTAAGCGACCTTTTTCAGATACTTGAAGTCAATTACTTCACACGACCAACGTATTCGCCAGTACGAGTATCAACTTTAACAACTTCACCGATAGCGATGAATAGAGGTACGCGAACTACCGCGCCAGTTGCTAGAGTTGCAGGCTTACCGCCAGTACCTTGTGTGTCGCCTTTAAGGCCAGGATCGGTTTCTGTTACTGCGATCTCAACAAAGTTTGGTGGAGTTACTGTGATAGGGTTATCATTCCACAACGTTAGAGTACATACGTCGTTTTCAACTAACCATTTAGAAGTCTCGCCTACTGCTTTTGCATCAGCAGCGATTTGCTCGAATGTTTCGTTGTTCATGAAGTGGTAGAATTCGCCATCGTTGTATAGGTAGCCTAGTTCAACGTCAACAACATCTGCAAGCTCAAAGCTTTCGCCTGATTTGAATGTTTTCTCTAACACTTTGCCTGACAGCAGTTTACGAAGTTTTACACGGTTAAACGCTTGGCCTTTACCTGGCTTAACGTATTCATTGTCGATAATTGAGCAAGGCTCGTTATCTAACATGAATTTTAAACCGCCTTTGAATTCATTGGTGCTTACTGACGCCATGATTTTCTCTTCCACATCTTTGAGTTAATTTCAATGCCGCATATCATAACCCGAAAAGTCGAATCTGTTGAGCAAAACTGGCTCAAACAACTATCGAATGCGATCTCTGACCCGACAAAACTGCTTGAGGCATTGGAAATAGACCCAACACCGTGGCAAGCAGGCTTCGCTGCTCGTGAGTTATTTGCGCTTCGGGTACCTCTTAGCTTTGTCGAACGAATGGAAAAAGGCAACCCACACGATCCATTGCTACGACAGGTTTTACCGCTAAGCGAAGAGTTTGAGGTACACCAAGGCTATTCCGCTGATCCACTGGAAGAGCAAGAAAACGCAATACCAGGCTTACTGCACAAATACAAAAATCGAGCACTGATGATTGTGAAAGGCGGTTGCGCGATTAACTGCCGCTACTGCTTCCGTCGTCATTTCCCTTATCAAGATAACAAGGGCTCGAAGTCTGTTTGGCAAACCAGCCTCGACTATGTAGCTGCTCACCCAGAGATCAACGAGGTTATCTTGTCGGGAGGCGACCCACTGATGGCAAAAGACAGCGAACTGGAGTGGCTTATCAATGCTATCGAACAAATCCCACATGTAAAAACCATTCGAATTCATAGCCGATTACCGGTTGTGATTCCCGCTCGAGTAACGGATGAACTGTGCCAATTGTTAGCTCAAACTCGCCTTAATGTGGTGATGGTGAGCCATATTAACCACGCCAACGAAATCAACTTAGAGCTCAAACAAGCCTTCCACAAGCTTAAGTTAAGCGGTGCAACTCTGCTCAACCAAGGCGTGATGCTTAAAGACGTAAACAACAGCGCTAACTCATTGAAAGAATTAAGCGAAAAGCTATTCGACGCCGGTGTTTTACCTTACTATATGCATGTACTTGATAAGGTTCAGGGCGCTGCTCATTTCTATATTTCAGATGAAGAAGCGAAGCATCACTTTAAGGAGTTAATCTCTGAGGTTTCTGGCTACCTAGTACCTAAGTTAACCCGTGAGATTGGTGGACGCAGCAGCAAGACACCGCTCGACCTACACATTGAATAGAGAAGTTGTATCAATGAAACACAATACCTCAGTTGCTCCACCAGCAACCACACCTCAATCAGCGCTTAGGTTCAGCTCAAGAGGTTTCACCATCATCGAGCTGGTCGTGGTGATCGTGATTCTAGGTATTGTGTCGGTCACTGCAGCTTCTAAGTTCCTCAACCTTCAAACCGATGCTCGTATCTCGACATTAAACGGCCTTAAAGGCGGAATGGAGGGCGCAAGTGCTATGCTTTATGGTAAGACATCGGCATTAGGCTTAGATAAAGCAGCGAGTGCGTCAGTAAATATTGAGGGCGACGATATCTCAGTTGTCTATGGCTACCCAGCAGCAATCAACAGTGACGCTTGGTCAATGCTAATCGAATCCACGTTTCTGGATGCAGAATGGGGAGTCGGTAATGCCGATTGGTTCTTTACCAATGTAAGTGCCGGAGATGGAACAATTATCTACGCTCCAGCAAGTCGTAAAAAGGAAGGAGATAACTGTTACCTTGAGTACCAAGAAGCGACAGAGACCACGACACCTGTCTTCTCCTTAACAACTGACGGCTGCTAGACTTTACGTCATCTTTATCAATCGTTAAGACAAAAAGTTTTTGTTCGATCGTCCGGTCTATTATTAGCATACTCGGCTCTATTCTAAATTTTTAGGAGGGGTGATATGACACAATTTATAGAACAAACTCTCAACCTTGCCCCCTTTAGCTGGGCAGGCCTTGCAGTATGTATGCTGTGTGGTTCGTTAATCGGTATCGAGCGACAAACACGCGGTAAACCAGTAGGGATCAGAACATCGATTCTGATCATCAGTGGTACCTATTTCTTCCTTACGATGGCGATTAGCCTTTCCCCTAACACGCTCGATCAAGCTCGTGTGCTTGGTCAGATCATTACTGGGGTTGGTTTCCTTGGCGCTGGGGTCATGATGACATTGGATGGCAAGATTCATGGTGTGACTTCAGCTGCGATTATTTGGGTACTCGCTGCATTAGGGATGATGATCGCGTTAGGGCATCTCTCTCAGTCTGTCATCATCACGCTAATGGCGCTGGTTATCCTGCTTGGTGTCGACAAGGTGGAAAACAGCTTCCAGAGCCTACGCCGTGGTGTGCATCAGAAGTGGATGAGAAAAGGCCGCGTGAAGAAGTAACCTCAACCTGAAACAGACATTAAAAAGGCCTAGTCACACGACTAGGCCTTTGTGTATCCAACTCATTAATACACTTGAATACACACCTGATTCTTACCTGCAGCCTTTGCCTTATAAAGCTGCTCATCCGAGGAACGAATGCTTTGGTTTTCCCACAAGTGGCCGACACTGTCGAATTTATACAGAGAATAGAGCGTCGCGCCGCCAGACACTGAGATACTAATCTTGTCACCTGTTGGGCATCGATAACTTTGCAGGCTAATATCATTTTGAATTCGCTCAAAGATCGACGAAAGCAACTCAGAAGATTCACCCGTGATCGCGACAACAAACTCTTCGCCACCAAACCGTGCCACGATATCTTGCTGTCTAACGCTATTCAGCATCACCTGAGCAACATGGCAAATCACCTCGTCCCCCACTTTATGGCCATGCTGATCATTAACGACTTTGAAATCATCAATATCAAACACGCCAACACCAATAATCGGCTCCTCATCCAGCGCCAGCAATCGAGCTTCAAAGCCACGTCGATTCAGTAAGCCCGTTAGTGGGTCGCGCATTGCAAGATCATTTAGACGCTGGTGCTCTTGTCTTGTATAGAAGCGCCATAGCCATAAAACCGAGAGCAAGTACAAAACCAACAGTATCGAAAGCTGAATCTTCTCCATCTCTAAGACATGCAGAAAGTGCTCGCTCTTATCTTCTTCAATACTCAGATATAGCTGGGTGTCAATGTCATCAACGTACAGAGGCTTGGAATAGCTAAAATCCATAAACCCATATTTGTTTGCGCCTCTCGTACTGGTGACTTTGTAGCCATGGGTAGGATTCGATACTAGGTTAGAGACATAACCATCGACACCCAACACCCCTTTAAACTCACCATTAACGTAGATTCCTTTGGTTAAGGTCACCACTTTCTGACCTGTCAGGTAGTCATCATATTGGCCGGTATACACCACTTGGTCTTGCCCTTGAGCTAAGCCAAAGCGAATCGTGTTCACCCAATAAGGCCTGCTATTCACAACCGAATCAAAGGTGTCGCCCTTAATGTAACTGGCAAAATCAGAAGGCGAAGAGATAATGAATTTCTCTTTTGAAATGAAATAAATCGCAGAGATGGTATCAATGGTATTGGCAAAATAAGCCATGGTCGGCGCGATGAACAGGCGCTTACCCGCTTCGGTATAAAGGTCCGATTCCGGGTTGCACATCTCGCGAGGGCCAGAGAACATAAAATCAAAACGAGGGGCATGTTGCTCCTCACTGGTGAAGTAACACGTCTCACCCTCGATCTTTTTGTCATGCGAGAATACGTAGGTATCCCCATGCAGTGGATAAAGCGCAGTGATGTTGTACTCAAGCGCATTTATGATCTGTGTGAGCTCCGCTAAAGAGCGTGTTACGCCTTGGTTTTCCATTCCATACTGTTTATCTGATTCTTCCGCTGAATCAACGAGCAACAAGCTCAAAACTACTAAAAAACTGGCGGTCAGGCCTAAGAAAGCCTTTTTAAAATCGACGGTATGGTGGTTAATCAAAGCATATAAATCATCATTAGGAATTTATCGCACATTGTACTCATTAGTAAAAATACTGCAATAGAAAATATAAAACAATATGCTTATCTATTTTGGAGGGGCGTTTGGATATCTATAAGAAAATGTTGAGTTGCAATAACGCCTAAGTCAGATGCACTTAGGCGTTATGAATCACTATAGTAACACTAAGCCTTACTTAGCAAAGTTTACAATCGGGAAGCACGGGAAGAAACCGTTGTCAGCACAGTTGATCAGACCAACTTGTACGCCTTCGATTTTGTTGGTTTTGTTGAAGATACCAACCTGAACCGTAGACACTTCTGAAAGGTTCGCAGCGCCAACATCAACCATAGTGTTACCTTCTGAGTAGTTGACGAAACTCACGTTCGCGCCTTTCACATCATTAGTAATGTTCACAGCACCAAGGTTAACACCCGTTGTTTTACCCGTGTTCCAGTTGAAGAAACCTAGAGATGCACCGGTCATTTCTTGGTTCACTTTTGATGCACCCAAAATACCCAGGTTCACACCTGTGGTCGTTTGCGTCTCAGACATACCAACAACAGCAAGATCGACACCTTTAAGGTCGTTCACTTGTCCGTGAAGTAAAGCCAAACGCACACCGCCAACCGCATCTGAGTCAGGTGCGTTGAAACCGTTAATCGTTGAAAACATAACAGGCGAAGAAGCAAATGCTGCCGGTGCCATTACTGCTGCCGACACAGCAAGTACTGAAAGTAGTTTTTTCATTGGGGAGTCTCCACTGACTTATTGTTCACTTGATTAATCCATTTTTAATCAAGCATTTATTGTCCTTTATTCAACAGCTACCCATGTTAAATCAATGTAATAACTGTACTGTTGAATATAAGCCGCTAAATCATAAAGAGCAATGGTTAAGAGCAGATGCGGGATTCGAGTGAACGAGATGCGAAAAGCAAAAAAAAACAGAGACCGAAACCTCCGCTCTAACGCTTATTATTCCAAACAAAAATCTAGGCGAGAAAATCAACATGTTTCACAAGCTTATAGCCCACACACTTATTGCCGCATCTAAAGCGATGTCATCCTAAAAAATTTATTGATAAAAGCTCAACAGACCTCAGGTATTCAAAAACTAATGTTCGTAAAATTCTGAAAATAAACTAAATTCTAATATAGGAATAGAACGATATGAAACAGTGGGAATAGCATGATTAAGGAACCTACGAATAAACAGACCATTAAAGCGATTATTTCGCGTGGTTTTTTGGCTATCGTGTTATTTTTAGGCCTCTATATCTATGTTAGCCATGCTCTGAAGAACAAAGAGCAGGACATGATTAATCTCCAGCTCAGTCTTTCTGAAGCTTATAGCGTTATGCTCTCTGTCAGACGACAAGAGCAGCAGTTTGTTTCCACAAGGCAACCAGAGATTCAAGAACAACTCAATATAAAGCGAAGTCAGCTGATCGAAAAGCTGGCTGAGATCGATGGGAAAATCGTACGAAGCGACCTCAATATTTCTTTTAATTATGCCAAAGTTGTCGAGTATCTCGACGAGTACCACACCGCCTTTACATTATTAGCCCTTGAGTTAGTCAGCATACATGGCAAGAGGGACCAAATTGGGCTCATTGAGAAACTAAAAAATGCAGCGTTGACACTTGAGCGCTTCGTACATGAATCCAATAATGTGCAGCTTGAAGAATTGACTTTAGAAACACAAGATCTCATGTATCAGTTCTTTACCGATTTTGATCAGACAACATTAGATAAGATTGTCGATTCATTGTTCAAAATCCAAGATGAAATAGAACAGAATTCCCGAACGATCAGTGCATTAGCTTCGTTTAATAATTTTAAACGCCACTTTTGGCGATTGCAGCGAGGGTTAAAGAGTGTCGGGTACAGCTCTGATAGCGGCCTCAAAGGAGAACTCACCAGCAGTATTTATCATGTTGAAGATGAGCTCAACTTACTTTTCACCGAAACACCCAAGCAGATCGCAGAGAGCCTGACGCAGATAAAGTCGTACAGCTACTTATCGACAGCCGCATTAGGAGGGGTGACGTTACTGGTGCTGCTTTATGTTGTGTGGCGTGCCAGTCAACTTGAAACTCAATTGATTGTTTCACAAGAGAAAGCACGACAAGCAAACCGTGCAAAAAGTGCCTTTCTTGCCAATATGTCTCATGAGATACGGACACCGCTTAATGGCGTGATTGGTATGTCAGAAATACTGGCAGAAACCAAACTATCCGCAGAACAGAAAGACTGCCTTGGGACTATCTATACCTCTTCTCAAACCTTACTTATGTTGATCAACGATGTTCTCGATCTGTCCAAAATTGAATCGGGTAAACTGGAAATTAATCCACATACGACAGACTTAAGAGAGCTGCTGTTTGATAGCGTGACTCTGATTTCTTCTAAAGCTTATCAAAAGCAGATTAAGTTGGAAGTTGAAATTGATGGCGAGCTCCCAGAGTACATTCATGTTGATGGGAATAAAATTCGCCAAGTGTTGATGAATTTAGCCTCAAATGCGATCAAATTTACAGAACAAGGCTCTATCGTATTCACCGCTAAACGGCTTCCATCATTGGAAACAGAGTGTGTGGTCGAGTTTTCTGTTCGAGATACGGGTATTGGTATCGCAGCAGACCAACAAGAGCACATTTTCAAAGCGTTTTGCCAAGAAGATACCAACATCACCTCCAATATTGCGGGGACCGGATTAGGGCTTAGTATTTCGTCACGTATGGTGGAAATGATGGGAGGCTCGATAAACGTTGAGTCAGAGAAGGACGTGGGCAGTTGCTTTCATTTCCAATTAACCGTAGTGCCATCAGATCATTCTGAACATAAAAATCGTAAACAAACCGTTGTCTATTATTCAGATGCGCCATCGAAACTTTTACTCGATGACTTGTTCCGCCTTGGTTACTCACCACAACTAAAATCAATCGAAACAAACTTGGCGGCAACTGACCTCCCAGAGATCGCTTTGATGGAAGATATTAACCAAGCCAAAACACTGCATCGCTTAGCACCAGAGGTGAAAATCATCATAGTGAAAGATAATCTTAGTGATCCTATGAGTGAGTGTCATTTTATCTCAGGCTATGTGACTCTTCCTATGCTCGGTTCCCGCTTAAGTAGCATGTTGAACTCCGTGCTTGAAAGGTCACAGCCACAACCCCCTCAACATCAACCTGAGCCGATAGAAGCGACTGTACGTCAAAAAGTCCTCATAGTTGAAGATAACCGCGTAAATCAGAAGGTGGTATGTATCAATTTAGATAAGTTAGGGATTGACTATTTGATTGCCAATGATGGACAAGAAGCGATTGATTTATATCGAGAGCATCATCAAGACATCGGCCTTGTTTTGATGGACTGCATGATGCCGAATGTAGATGGCTTTGAGGCAACAGAGCGAATCAGGCGCTATGAAGAAAACCTGCAACTTCAGGCAACACATATCCTCGCTTTAACGGCATCCGTGCTCGATGATGATATTAAACGTTGCTTCGAGTGTGGAATGAACGATTATCTTCCAAAACCATTTAAGCGTGACATGATGCTGCAAAAAATTGATGAACAACAGTTTACGCACAAGGCAGGCTGACCAAGGAGCTTTGGAAAAAAAGAGTGATGGTGAAGCTGAAATACAGATACGGGATGCGAATAAATAAGGCTTAAGAGCAAAAAAACGGAGACCGAAGTCTCCGTTTTCTAAAGCTTATGTGTGACTTTCTCTGCTATAGAGAAAGGGGGATGATTACATCATGCCACCCATACCACCCATACCGCCCATGCCACCCATATCAGGCATTGCAGGGCCAGAATCTTGTGGCTTATCAGTGATCATCGCTTCTGTTGTGATCATAAGACCAGCAACTGACGCTGCGAACTGAAGTGCAGAGCGAGTTACCTTAGTTGGATCTAGGATACCCATTGCAATCATGTCGCCGTATTCGCCAGTCGCCGCGTTGTAACCGTAGTTACCTTCGCCAGCACGAACGTTGTTAGCAACAACAGATTCTTCATCACCTGCGTTCTTAGTGATTTGACGGATAGGCGCTTCCATTGCACGTAGTGCAACACGGATACCGACGTTTTGCTCTTCGTTGTCGCCTTCAAGGCCAGCAACTTTAGATGCAGCGCGGATAAGTGCAACACCACCACCAGCAACCACACCTTCTTCAACGGCAGCGCGAGTTGCGTGAAGTGCATCTTCAACGCGGTCTTTCTTCTCTTTCATCTCAACTTCAGTTGCAGCGCCCACTTTGATTACTGCAACACCGCCAGCTAGCTTAGCTACGCGCTCTTGAAGTTTCTCTTTGTCGTAGTCAGACGTTGCATCTTCGATTTGTTGACGGATTTGAGAAACACGACCTTGGATCATTGTTTCTTCGCCCGCGCCATCGATGATGGTTGAGTTTTCTTTAGTGATAGTTACACGCTTAGCTTGACCTAGGTCTTCTAGCGTTACTTTCTCTAGGTCTAGGCCGATCTCTTCAGAGATAACCGTACCGCCAGTTAGGATAGCGATGTCTTGCAGCATAGACTTACGACGGTCACCGAAACCAGGCGCTTTAACAGCAGCCACTTTAACGATGCCACGCATGTTGTTCACAACTAGAGTTGCAAGCGCTTCGCCTTCTACATCTTCAGCGATGATAAGAAGTGGACGAGATGCCTTAGCAACCGCTTCTAGAGTCGGAAGAAGTTCACGGATGTTCGAAACTTTCTTGTCGATAAGAAGAATGAATGGGCTTTCTAGATCAACAGAACCCGCTTCTTGGTTGTTGATGAAGTAAGGAGATAGGTAACCACGGTCGAACTGCATACCTTCAACTACGTCTAGCTCGTCTTGTAGAGCCTGACCTTCTTCAACCGTGATTACGCCATCACGACCTACTTTTTCCATCGCTTCAGCAATGATGTTACCTACTGTCGAATCAGAGTTCGCAGAGATAGTACCTACTTGCGCGATAGCTTTTGTATCTGCGCATGGAACAGAAAGGCCTTTTAGCTCTTCAACTGCAGCGATAACTGCTTTGTCGATACCGCGCTTAAGATCCATTGGATTCATGCCAGCAGCAACGGCTTTTAAGCCTTCAGTGATGATTGCTTGAGCAAGAACTGTTGCTGTAGTCGTACCGTCGCCCGCCGCGTCATTCGCTTGCGAAGCCACTTCTTTAACCATTTGTGCGCCCATGTTTTGGAACTTGTCTTCAAGTTCGATTTCACGTGCAACTGAAACACCATCTTTAGTGATAGTCGGTGCGCCAAATGATTTGTCTAGAACAACGTTACGGCCTTTAGGACCTAGCGTTACTTTTACTGCGTCAGCCAGAACGTTTACACCTTCTAGCATTTTAATACGTGCGTCATTACCAAATTTAACGTCTTTAGCAGCCATCTTAATTTCCTTTCAAATTCTTTGTTTCGGGGCGTCTCAGCGTTATCGCGTCATTCTGAACAGTGAGGGACGAACGTGATTCAGAATCTACTCAAATCGCACTCTGTTTAGATTCCAGATAATTCGTTCCTCATTTCTGGAATGACGATATGAATCATCCAATACTGGCTCTGATAACTTTTACTGAGAGTTAAATGAAAAATAGATTACTCGACGATCGCCATGATGTCGTTTTCAGACATAATCAGAACTTCTTTGCCGTCGATTTTTTCAGTTTTCGTGCCGTAACCTTCAGCAAAGATAACGGTATCGCCAACTTTTACGTCCAACGGTTGCACTGAACCGTTTTCTAGAATGCGGCCTTTGCCGACAGCTAGAATGATACCGCGAGTCGATTTTTCTGCGGCAGAACCAGTTAGAACGATGCCACCAGCAGATTTAGATTCAACTTCTTGGCGCTCAACGATAACTCGGTCATGTAGAGGACGGATATTCATCGGTCTTATCTCCTGATAATTTCCATTTAAATTTTGATAGTTGCCACGATTAGCGTGGGTCAAACAATATGTTGGGGGCGATGTGAAAGATCCCAAGGGGGGAACGAAAAAATTGTGAGCTAAAGTGCAGATTCTCACCCCTCATCTTTCCCTGCTTTTCGTTTACTCGTATCCCGCATCTGTTTATCCTACGCTTTTGGTTTCTATCGGCGTTTTGCATGCAAGATAAGCACGGGCTATTAACTGCCCCAATTGAGAGTACATTGCGTACCATGACCATACCGACCATATTCGGTATGGTGGCGATCTTGATGTTTAACTTGGTCGATACCTTCTTTATCTCACTGCTCGGCACACAAGCACTTGCAGCAGTGAGCTTTACCTTTCCAGTCACCTTTGCCATCAACTGCATCACCATGGGGATTGGTATTGGCTTATCGACATGTATCGGTCGATTGCTTGGCCAAGGCAGCGCACAAAATGCAGCACGCTTTACCTGCCATGGATTATTACTCGCGCTACTTCTGGTCTGCTGCGCTTCCGCTGTTGGCATTATCTCACTCGACCCCTTATTTACTTTATTGGGTGCCGAAGCGGAGTTACTGCCTCTGATCTCTGAGTACATGCTGATCTGGTATATCACCATTCCCCTATTAGTGATCCCAATGGCAGGCAACAGCGCTATTCGTGCCAGTGGCGATACCAAAACGCCTGCTAAAATCATGATGCTGGCAGGGTTAATCAACGGCGTTCTCGACCCTTTGCTTATTTTTGGATACGGCCCCTTCCCTGAACTAGGGATTCAAGGTGCTGCAATTGCAAGTGGTTTCAGTTGGTTTGGCGCTTTGTGTTGCTCGCTGTACATCTTGATTAAACGAGAAAAGCTTCTGGCTTTACCGAATATCAAAAACATCCTTAGCGATTGGTATCAAATACTGACTATCGGCACTCCTGCGGCACTGTCCAATGCGCTCAATCCATTAGCGGGTGCCATCATAATGATGATGTTGGCCAAACAGGGAACCGAAGCCGTTGCTGCTTATGGTGCTGCTCAGCGTATTGAATCCATTCTTATCATTGTGTTGATGTCTCTGACTTCAGCCCTTACGCCTTTCATGGCGCAGAACTTTGGCGCAAACAACTCTCAACGCAGCTTTAAGGCATTGTTTCTCAGTATGCGTTTTGCTGTGATGTTCCAAGGTTTGATTTTCTTAATGATGGTGCCGTTGAGCATCCCCTTAGCTGCCCTGTTCTCTCAAGAAGAATCCGTACGAGGCATTTTGTGGCATTACTTGTTGGTCGTCCCCTTTAGCTATGGATTCCAAGGTATTGTGATGATGCTGATCAGTGGAATGAATGCCATGCATCAACCACTCAAAGCCTTTCAATGGAGCTTCATGCGTTTGTTTGTGTTTACCTTGCCCTTTGCGTGGATAGGCAGCCAAATTGATGGTGTCGAAGGGTTGTTTATTGGTTTAGCCTTGGGGAACATCATGGGTGGTATTTCAGGGTATTGCTTTGCACTTCGTGTGAGGGCTAAAGCAGATGCGGGATACGAAGAGGGATAGTACAAACCAAAAACTGAAAGACAAACGCTGACTACGCAGCGCTTAGTCCATCTTCGTTATATTTATGTCGCTAGAGCAAAGTTGATCGTATTTACCTTCGCTAGATTAACGTTCTGTTTTGCTTGCCACAGATCATAGTGATCCTGCATTGTTAACCAACTCTCCGGGGTTCTACCCAGTGACTTAGAAAGACGTAAAGCCATTTCAGGAGAAACTGCACTTTGGCCTTTAAGAACACGATTCAGCGTAGAAGGGGATACATCAAGCTGCTTTGCAACAAAACGACAGCTATAACCAAACGGTTCCATATATAGGTCATAAATAAACTCACCTGGGTGAGGAGGGTTGTGCATACTCATTAGTGATAATCCTCATAATTTAAAATATAGGCATTACCATCAATAAATTCGAAAGTAATACGCCAATTACCATTTACTGTGATTGACCAAATACCATCTCTATCCCCTTTTAATGGGTGAAGCTTAAAGCCAGGTAGATCAACATCATCAATAATGGTTGCAGTATCTATAGCTGCCAACTGCATCCTAAGCTTACGCTCATGCTTAGCTTGAATACCGGCTTTACTGCCAGTCTCAAAAAACTTTTTGAGACCTTTATGCTTGAATGTTTTAATCATACAGAGAGTGTAGCGTGTTGCGCATCATGAATCAAATTTCAAGCAGCTTAAGAGCAGATGCGAGATTCGGGTAAACGGGATGCGAAGAGCCTCAAAAACAGATACGAGATTCGAAGAGCTTGAGAGCAGAAAAAGACTAAAAAAAGGAAGATGACATGGAAGACACCACTTACAAAATGTTCTATGACGCACCAATTGGCAAGATGATCATTGTTAGCAATGGTGTGTCGCTTATTGAAATTGACCATGTAAATCACGAAGAGCTAATGATTAGCAATCCAGATGACCTTTGCCAACTGGCAGCGAAACAGTTAGATGAGTACTTCGCAGGTCATCGAATAGAATTCGATTTGCCATTAAGAGCGATAAAAGGCACTGACTTTCAAAAAGTAGCTTGGCAAGCTTTAACAACCATTCCTTATGGCGAAACCATCAGTTACGGTGAACAAGCGAAAATAATGGATAACCCAAAAGCAGTAAGAGCTGTGGGTGGTGCAAATGGCAAGAACCCATTTAGTATTGTTGTGCCTTGCCATAGAGTCATCGGCGCGAATGGAACATTAACCGGCTACACCGGCGGTATGAATCGCAAAGAGTGGTTGTTAGATTTTGAGCGTTCGATCTTAAATAAAAAGAAGTAAACCTTATCTCACTAGATCAATAATATAAAATTTCGCCATCAAGAAGCGCCATTATCACCAGACAACATATAGTCTATATTTAAAATTTCATACCAAGAGGTGATAGTAATGTCCACTGATACGATTGAATCTTATGAAGATCGAAAGCGTAGAGATGGAGCTATAGCGCTAATGAAACTATTATCGTTTTCTATTGATGATAAAAAACATGACCGAGTCAATTCAGGTACTCAGATTCGAGATAAACTGGCAAAACGTAAACAATCGGTTCAAGAATCAACATCACCGTTACGCTGATAATAATACGTTCGGTTACTTTAGTTTAATCCCATAAGTGTCAATATGGGCAAGTAGCTCATTCGATGTAATTCTATGTTTAACGAGCAAGTCAACCTTGAACGGAAGTGACGATTGTTCTAAACGATCTTGCAAGCCTGCGACGACACTTAACGAAATCCCATGCCCCTCGATAACAATATCGATGTCGGAGTTATCTTTATAAGTTCCAAGGGCTCTAGAACCGAATACCCAGGCATGAATGACTAAAGCATGACTCAAAACAATATCCTCAATCAGCTGATACTGATGAGGCTTAAGGCCGACCGAGTCTGGTTTAACCAAATAACTATCGATCACATTTAACCTCTTGTTCGCATTGACCCTCTTGATCACATTTAAGCTTTAAATAGAGTGTGACTTGCCCTATCACTGGTGAAAATGACTCTAAGATCAATGACTGAGCTTCAAGGACATTTTCCTCATCATAGGTGTGGGACAATAAATTTCGTTTTATGAGTGCTTCAAGCATCATCTCACACTGCTCCGAAGACAGGTGCTTAGCTTCTAAGGCCGTACGAAAAACGCTCCTCGGCGAAGCCACATCAAACCCTTCAAACTCAAGTAAGTCTTTAAGGGTCTTCCATGTCAGTTCGAAAGAAAATTCAAAAGTTTGTACTAACCCAGCGAGCTCTAACTCATTGTAGCTATCTTGTGAGCACGCTCTCTCAAGCCTTTGCTGCGCTTTCATTAAGTTTTGCAGTCGTTGCTTCCAGCGGTCTGGGTTTGAGTTCATATACACAGCCTAGAGATAAGGTAAAAGATAAGTATAGTATGAGCCTTAAGCTACCTAATCATTCAAGCAATGTCACTCTTTCGATATTCATCAAGACTGTTCTTTTCGTCTTTTGTTTAAGGTCGTGCCCTTATGTTCTCCCCTGCATGTTTTTCTTACCCAATTCCTGCCCTTAAGCTCTTCGTATCCCGTTTACTCGCATCCCGCATCTATACTCAAATTCCAGATACAAAAAAACGGCCACACTCACGCGTAGCCGTTCTAGTATTCGATGAAAGTTAAGTGATTACTTAACGATCACATCGCCTGACATCTCAGCAGGGATTGCGATACCAGACAAAGAAAGCATCGTTGGTGCAAGGTCAGACAGCTTACCGCCCTCTTTGAACTCAACGTCTTTGTTACCTACGTAGATAAGTGGCACTGGTAGGTTAGTGTGTGCAGTGTGGATGCCGCCCGTTTCTGGGTTTACCATCATTTCCGCGTTACCGTGGTCAGCTGTGATTAGCAGTTGGCCGTCCGCTTCTTTGATTGCTTCAACCACTTTACCAAGACATTCGTCTAGCGACTCTACCGCTTTAACTGCTGCATCGTAAACGCCAGTGTGGCCAACCATGTCACAGTTAGGGAAGTTACAAACGATAGCGTCGTATTTGCCGCCTTTGATTGCGGCAACAAGCTTTTCAGTTAGCTCTGGTGCGCTCATTTCTGGCTGTAGGTCGTAAGTTGCTACTTTTGGAGAAGCAACAAGTTGACGCTCTTCACCTTCGAACTCGTCTTCGATACCGCCATTGAAGAAGAAAGTAACGTGCGCGTATTTCTCTGTTTCAGAGATACGTAGCTGCGTTTTACCTTCCTTCGATAGCCATTCACCGTAAGTGTTCTCTAGAGAAGCCGGTGGGAATGCACATAGAAGCGGGATGTCTGCTGCGTATTGAGTCAGCATCACGAAATCGATCGCTGGGAATACGTTACGAGCAAAACCATCGAAATCAGGAACGAATGCACGTGTAATTTCACGAGCTCGGTCAGCACGGTAGTTCATGAAGATAACTGCATCGCCATCTACGATAGCGGCAGACTCTTCGCCTTCAGCTTTGATTTCAGTCGCTTTAACGAACTCATCGTTTTCGTCACGAGCGTAAGCCGCTTCTAGGCCAGCCACAGCAGTGTCGAATGTGAACTCAGCTTTTGCTTGAGTCAGCAGGTCGTAAGATTCTTGAACGCGATCCCAGTTGTTATCACGGTCCATTGCGTAGTAACGACCAATAAGCGAAGCCACACGGCCTTTGCCTAGCTTAGCGAATAGCTCTTGGAAACGTGCCAGTGTGTTTTCTGCGCTACGTGGCGGCGTATCACGGCCGTCTAGGAATGCGTGTAGGTAGATTTTCTCTGCGCCACGCTCTGCTGCCATTTCAACAGCTGCGTAGATGTGGTCTTCATGAGAGTGAACGCCACCTGGAGACATAAGACCCATGATGTGAACCGCTTTCTCAGCTTTCACCGCTTTGTCGATAGCGTTAACTAGCGTTTCAGTTTTGCCAAACTCGCCATCTGAAATTGACTTGGTAATACGAGTAAGATCTTGGTATACCACGCGACCCGCGCCGATGTTGGTGTGACCCACTTCAGAGTTACCCATTTGACCATCAGGTAGGCCTACATCTAAGCCAGAAGCCGAGATTAGCGTGTTAGGTTGGTTAGCAATAAGACCGTCTAAAACTGGAGTCTTAGCGTTCGCGATAGCGTTGTCTTGGTTGTCTTCACGGTAACCGTAACCGTCAAGGATCACTAGAGCCATTGGCTTCTTAGCTGACATAGGACTGACCTCGTTCAATTCAAAATAAATCGGTATAAAAACAAATTAGCGTAATTTTACTACAGTTTACAGTCAAAACTGTAGCGGAAGATCAAGAAAGGGCGCAGGTAGGATGATCGAATGTGAAAAAAAGCGTCATTTTGTGTTTAAGGCTTAACAATCTCTTTATATGATACTGGTTGAAATTGATGAGTAGATCATAATCAACAGCATGTACATTAAAGCACTTTTAACGTAAGATGCACGCAATTGAAAAGTCGCTATTGATATGTATACAACTTCGGCTAAATATCCCTTAAACAATTATAAAGCAAACTTATAATGAAAAACTCAGTTGCTCTAAAACAGGCTCACCCATCAGAACTTTCCGATACAACCGTTGAGGCAGAGTCAGATCACCAGGCTCTACAAACCCTATCATCAGAAAGTAAATCGACACTCCACATATACGCACCCGAATCGTGTTTAGATACCCTTCGTTCTGTTTTAGCTCGACATGACATTAAACACGACATAAACAATTACTCAATAAGAGACTTTAAAGGTGAAACTTTATGTCACTTTAGAAGTATGGAACTAAGTGAAGAACACCGTGCTTTTTTGATCGGTGCAACAGAGCTTGGTGCTTGGGTCGAGCCGTTAGCTAGCTACTTTGATAGAACGCTTGGTTATACGGAAACGGAGCTGCTCCACAGCGGGTACTTTCTGCACCAAAAAGCCTTTTCAATTCTGTCAAACAAAAGAAATGTTAATGAAAAGCGCTTTATAGACCTACTGTTCGTTTTCATGATCGGTTTGATTGCGATTCCTATCGGGCTTTTAACTGCTGCATTAATCAAACTTGAATCACCAGGCCCTGTCTTTTTTAAACAACGACGAACTGGCCAATACAATCAAGAATTTGAAGTTATCAAATTCCGTTCGATGCGTAACGACGCAGAAAAGAATGGTGCTCAGTGGGCAACGAAGAATGATGCTCGAGTAACTAAAGTCGGTAACTTTATCCGCAAGACTCGTATTGATGAACTGCCACAGTTGATCAACGTATATAAAGGTGAGATGTCGATGGTGGGCCCACGTCCTGAACGTGAGGTGTTTATTGAGGATCTAGAAAAAGAGATTCCATACTACCGTTTTCGCCATGCAGTAAAACCCGGAGTAACAGGTTTAGCTCAAGTAAAATACCCATACGGCGCCTCTGTTGAAGACGCAATTTGGAAGCATAAATTTGATATTTACTACATCAAACACCAGAACTGGCGCATGGAATTGAAGATTCTCTTCTTAACCGTTAAGACCGTTGTTTTTGGAATGGGGAGGTAAAAATCACGTTTACTAGCGAGTGAAGGTGTGACCATACCAGGGCAAGATCATGAAAACCCCTTATGGAATAAGGGATGACGTGAAATCATATTTCCACTAATTTGTACACTGAAGTCACAACAAATTCAATACATTCAAGATCGATTTGATGATCAGATTTAGGTGTGATCATATACTGTTTTTTAACAGCAGATATTTAGCCATAATGAATGGATTAAGCCTTTTGGACCATATTTCAGTTATTCGAGACCCTCGCCAAGCTTGGAAAATAGAGCACACGCTAACCGACATTATCTTCTTAACAATTG
>NZ_JBFSSD010000050.1:0-36602 GCF_041466145.1 Vibrio sp. 10N.239.312.D08
CGCTTGTACGGTGGTGTGAGAGGACGGAGGCCGTGAGGCCTCCTCCTACTCGATTGTGTTGCTACCGCATTAAGAGGATGTGGTACTAGCCAATGCTATCAATGTGGATCACTACTGAGTCTGGTCGCCAGTATTCCAGTTCGCAGTCCATCAACTCGCCATCTTGCTTGTAGTTCACACGGCAGATCTTCAGCACCGGTTGACCCTCAGCCAAATTTAATGCCTTGGCGACATGCGCAGGGGCAGAGGTGGGTATCACATCAAAGCGCGATCGTTTGGTCTCGTAGCCGTATTTTTCTCGGTAGATGCCTGTCAGCGACATGGTGAGGTTTTCTGACAACACCTTCTCAAACAACGGCGCTTTTAAGACGTTTTCAACAAACAGCACCGCTCTGCCATCAATAAAGCGTAATCGCTCAATCACGTGTATCGGGGTTATCTGTTCTATTTCTAATGCTTTGGCGTAATCGCCTGCGGCCATTTCTGTGCGGGTGCTGAGCAACTTGGTTGCTGCAATACGATGTTGTTCGCGAATCATTTGATGAAAGTGAGAACGTGACAATGGGTTATAGCGAACACGTTCGGGTGACACATACCAGCCTCGGCGCTCTTCTCGGTATATCAAACCTTCGGTTTCCAGAGACACCAACGCATCTTTGAGCGTGATTCGTGTGGTGGAAAACAGTTCGCTAAGGTTTCTTTCTGATGGCAGTTTTTGCCCTTCAATGAAGATACCTGATTGAAGCTGCTCTCGAATACTCGCCTTAATTCTTCCTAACTGTGTCCCTGATTGCCCGGTGCCCAATGTTCTCATTACTGATCTAGTCCATAAGTTCGTGTGCTTAATAAGGTAAACCATGGAGTTAACAGGAATGTGACAGTAAACAATGGCTTATTGTCATATGAGTGAAATATAACTGCCACGTAAATGCACTCGAACTGTCAAATAACTTACGGCAAACCGTCACATTCCGGCTATAGCATACAAAACGAACTTACTGACCTAGTCCAGAAGGATAGAGACAATGAAAACTTTGCTTAGCCGTTCAACTGTATCGCCAGCTAAATTAATCGGTTCACCTGCAAAATTGATAGGCACAACCGCTAAATTGATTGGTGTAACAGGACTTACGGCAACACTTTCAATGCCAGCGATGGCGAAGGATGCTGATCTTGAGTCACTGATTGAAGCCGCTCAAAAAGAGGGTGCAGTTTACAGTGTGGGTATGCCAGACAGTTGGGCAAACTGGAAAGGCACATGGACTGACCTGAAAGCAAACTACGGTTTGAAGCATCAGGATACCGATATGAGCTCGGCGCAAGAGATCTCGAAATTTGAAGCAGAGAAGAAAAACGCAACCGCTGATATTGGTGATGTGGGTTTCGCATTCGCACGTGTGGCCGTAAAGAAAAACGTCACTCAGCCATACAAACCAACCACTTGGAATGACATTCCAGACTGGGCAAAAGACAAAGATGGTCACTGGGCTCTGGCTTACACAGGTACTATCTCGTTCATTTCAAACAACAACCTTGTTGAAGATGCGCCGAAAACTTGGAGTGACCTACTAGAAGGCGACTACAAAGTCACAGTGGGCGATGTCGGCGTAGCCGCGCAAGCAAACAACGCGATTTTAGCGGCAGCATTTGCTAATGGCGGTGACGAGTCGAACCTAAAACCAGCGATTAAATTCTTTGGTGAACTAGCGAAGCAAGGCCGTCTATCTTACACAGATCCAAGCATTGCGAACCTTGAAAAAGGCGAAGTGGAAGTAGCAATCATGTGGGACTTCAACGCACTGAACTACCGCGACAAGATTGACCGTGAGCGCTTTACGGTAAGCATTCCACAAGATGGCTCAGTGATCTCTGGTTACACCACCATCATCAACAAATACGCACAAAACCCGAATGCGGCGAAGTTGGCTCGTGAATACATCTTCAGCGACCAAGGCCAAATCAACCTGGCAGAAGGTTACGCACGTCCAATCCGTAGCAACGTTACGTTGCCTAAATCAGTACAAGACAAGCTGATCTCGAACGATGAATACAGCAACGTGCACCCAGTATCTGACTTCTCAGCATGGGAAAAATCAGCACGCCGCCTGCCACGTCAATGGCAAGAAAGCGTATTGATTCACCAGCAATAACCCCGCTTAACACGCCACCTGTACGGGTGGCTTATAGAAACAAGCAATAGAGAATAGACCATGAGCAATAAGGTTATCCTTGTTGTTCTAGATGGACTGAACTATCAGGTAGCCCGTGATTGCATGGGCTACCTGAACGGTCTTCTAGAACTAAGCGATTTGCAGACAAAACAGGGCGATATGCATGAAAAACAGGGCGATATGCACAGCAACCAAGGCGATTCGTACAATAAACAGAGCACTTCGCAGAGCACGCAAAAAAACAAGCTGCGCGCCACGCTTTACCCTGTGCAGTGTGAGCTGCCATCTATGTCACGTCCACTGTATGAGTGCATCCTGACCGGTGTTCGCCCTGTTGAGAGTGGCATCGTCAACAACCAAATCGTGCGTTTGTCGAATCACGAGTCGGTATTTAGCTTGGCGAAGTCGCAGAACAAAGTGACGGCAGCTGCGGCTTACCATTGGGTGAGCGAGTTATATAACCGAGCGCCATTTGATGCAGTACGCGACCGTTTCACCAACGATGAGACCATGAACATTCAACACGGTTGTTTCTACCACTGGGATCACTACCCAGATGAAGCCTTGTTCTTGGATGCAGAGCACTTGCGCGTGACTCATCAGCCTGATTTCTTGCTGATTCACCCAATGAACATTGACGACATGGGACACAAGCATGGGCTGGATTCTCGCCAGTACCGTAATAGTGCTCGTGGCGCGGATATCTACCTATCGAACTACCTTGAGAAATGGGTAAATGATGGTTATCAAGTGATCATCACCAGTGACCATGGCATGAACAATGACTTGTCTCATGGTGGCATTCTGCCTGAAGAGCGTGAAGTGCCATTCTTTGTGATTGGCGATAAGTTTACACACCAAGAATGTTCAGTGAAACAGACCGACATCTGCGGCAGCGTCTGTCAGTTACTCAACCTTGAACACGATAAATCTTACACTCAGGAATTGTTGGCCTTATGAGCAGTTCTGTAATTACGCAGAGCGATGGCTCTGCGCTTCAACCCAAAACCAAATCTTTGTTTCAACGCTTCAAGCCCGCTTTGTGGCTTGCGCCTTTCGCGCTGTTTTTCTATCTGTTCCAACTGGCACCTATGGTTTGGGTGCTGATCAACAGCTTCTTCTACGACGATGAGCTCTCTCTCGAAAACTATTCTGAAATATTCGATTCTGCCTTCATGATGCAGGCCTTCGGTAACAGTTTATGGCTGTCGATTTGGTCGAGCATTGTTGGTTTAGCGATCGCGACTCTGCTCGTCTCATCATTGCGCCGCGTTGATTCTAAAATCCGCGATGCGGTGATTGCCTTCACCAATATGAGCAGCAACTTCTCTGGTGTGCCTTTGTCGTTCGCCTTCATCATCATCCTTGGTACTAATGGTGCGATCACCTTATTGCTCAAGCAGTATGGATTACTGGGCGATTTTGACTTGTACGGCAAGTGGGGTTTGCTAGCGATTTACATCTACTTCCAGATCCCATTAGCGGTGTTGTTGCTGTATCCAGCGTTTGATGCACTGAGTGACGACTGGCAAGCCGCTTCGGCATTGCTTGGCGCGAAAACTTGGCAATATTGGACCAAAATTGCGCTGCCTGTGCTATCTCCGGCTTTGTTCGGCACCTTCATCATCTTGATTGCCAATGCGATTGGTGCGTATGCGAGCGTATATGCGCTAACCTCGGGTAACTACAACGTGATTACGATTCGAATAGCGAGCTTGGTATCGGGTGACTTGTTCCTAGAACCCAACCTAGCTGCCGCAATTTCTGTGATTCTGATGGCGATGCTGGCCTTCATCACTGTAATTAACCAATGGCTGATCAGCAAAAGCTACGCAGGGAAGAGAAAGTAATGAACACCGTAAATACTCGCTTTCATAAAACGGTTGTCTATTCGATTGTCGGCATCATGATGATTCCGATCTTAGCGACCTTTATCTACTCGATCTCTTCTCGATGGGGCGCAACGATCCTGCCGGATGGCTTCACGTTGGATTGGTACATCAACCTGCTGACGGATCCTCGCTTCTTACAAGCCTTTGGTCGTTCACTGTTTATTTGTGTGGCGGCGTTGTCACTGAGTGTGGTGTTGGTTCTACCTGCGATTTTCGTGGTGTTTTACTATTTCCCGAAGCTCGACAAGGTAATGAATATCCTTATCTTACTGCCGTTCGCGGTGCCGCCTGTGGTGTCATCGGTTGGTTTACTTCAATTGTATGCAGACAGCGAAATCTCACTGATAGGCACGCCGTGGATTTTGATTGGCACCTATTTCACCATCGCGCTGCCATTCATGTATCGCGCGATTGCCAACAGCTTTGAAGCGATTAACCTGCACGATTTGATGGACGCGGCACACCTGCTCGGTGCAAGCACCACCAAGGCGTTCTTGTTGATTATTCTGCCAAACCTTAAGAAAGGCTTAATGGCGTCGCTGTTCTTGTCGTTCTCGTTCCTATTGGGCGAGTTCGTGTTCGCCAACATCTTGGTGGGTACACGTTACGAGACACTGCAAATCTACCTATACAACATGCGTCAAACCAGCGGCCACTTCACGTCAGCCCTAGTGATGACGTACTTCCTGTTTATTTTCTTACTGACTTGGTTGGCAAGTCGTTTCAGCCAGGGAACAAAATAATGAGCTATGTAAATGCGAAAAACCTTACCAAAAGCTTTGGTGACAACACGGTGTTTGAAGATATTGAATTTTCCATCGAGAAGGGCGAATTCATTACTCTGCTTGGCCCAAGTGGCTGTGGTAAATCGACTCTACTGCGCAGCTTGGCTGGCCTGAATCCTGTTGATGGTGGCGAGATCTGGGTCAACGGTGAAGAGATTACTCACCAAGTGCCACAACAGCGTGGCATCGGCATGGTGTTTCAATCTTATGCGCTGTTCCCGAACATGACGGTTGAAGGCAACATTGCGTTTGGCCTCAAGATGAAAAAGCTTGCTGCTGACGAGATTAAGCACGAAGTCGCGAAAGTGATTGGGCTGGTGGATTTAACGGGCAAAGAGAAATTCTACCCGCATCAGCTATCAGGCGGTCAGCGTCAGCGTGTGGCTTTGGCAAGAGCTTTGGTGGTCAAGCCGCGTATTCTGCTACTTGATGAACCGCTTTCTGCACTGGATGCTAAGATCCGTAAACACCTACGCCAACAGATCCGAGATATTCAGAAAGAGATGAATCTGACCACGATCTTCGTGACTCATGATCAGGAGGAAGCGATGATCATGTCTGACCGTATCTTCTTGATGAACAAAGGCGAGATCGTACAAGCAGGTACACCCGAAGAGATCTACACTCAACCATCCAATGAATTTGTGGCTGGGTTCATGGGTCACTACAATCTGGTGCAAGCGAACAAAGCCAAGCAACTTTTCAATATTGAAACAGAGTGGAAAGTGGCGATTCGACCTGAGTCTATCTACGTGAAAGAGCAAGGTCGACAATATGGCGAACATATCTCTGCGCCGAAAACGGGCACGATTCGTAACCACCAGCTTTTGGGCAACGTGATTCGCTACCAAGTGGACGTTGATGAGTGTGAATTAACGGTCGACCTACTTAACCGTTCTTCTGAACGACTGTTGGCAAACGGCAGCCAACTTGAACTCCTGTTTAACCTTAACGAAATTCAACCTGTGAGAGCCTAAGATGTTCAAACCTTTGTATGTATTTGATATGGACGAAACGCTGATCAATGCTGATGCAGCAATGCTTTGGAATGAGTTCTTGGTTGAAAAGGGCATTGCCACTGCGCCTAACTTTATCGAAGAAGATAAGCGCTTAATGGGCCTGTATTCGGAAGGTAAATTGAATATGGAAGATTACCTCACGTTTTCCATGCAGCCATTGGCCGATATGCCAACAGAGCAAGTGACTGCGTTGGTGGAAGAGTGTGTTGAACAGCATATTTTGCCTAAACAGTTCAAGCAGTCGAAACCTTTGATTGAGCAGCTTGAGAATGATGATATTGATATGCTGATCATCTCTGCCAGCGTGACTTTCTTAGTGGAAGCTGTGGGCCGTAAGATTGGTATCGAGAATGCACTTGGTATTGATTTGATTGAAAACCAAGGTCGTTTCACGTCTCAGATCTCTGGTGTGCCAAGCTACCGTGAAGGCAAAGTGACGCGTTTAAAAGAGTGGTTAGATAAGCAAGAAACCAATTACTCAGACATCCACTTTTATACCGATTCAATCAATGACTTACCTTTGTGTGAACACGCTGATTTTGCCTATTTGGTGAATCCGTGCCCGCGTTTGAAAGCGTTAGCCGATCAACCGAATTGGTCGATTCTCAACTGGGATTAACGCGATTCTGATATTCGAATTAGGTTCGTTCTAGAACTCATCAAGCCGCTGACTACAGCGGCTTTTTGATTCGTATTATTCTATTTCTAGTTTGTAACCTATCCCGTAAATGGATTTAATGTAGTCACATTTTTCATTTATCGAGACCATTTTTTTGCGTAAGTTTTTAATATGGCTATCGATAGTGCGATCACTGACCACTCTTCTATCGTCGTAGATTTTATCAATCAATTGATCGCGACTATAAATGCGGCCAACATTTTGATAGAGAAGGTGCAAAAGCCGAAACTCAGCTGGCGTTAAACTTAGCTTAATACCACATAGGACGGCGGTCATACTCAATTCATCAATATCAATGGCGTTCGTTGTTGACGTGGCTTGGGGCTTGTTGGAACGGCGCAAAATATTTTTCACCCTCACAACCACTTCTCTCGGGCTGTACGGCTTACATATATAATCATCTGCACCCAGTTCAAGCCCAACGAGTCGATCAATCTCTTCGACCTTGGCTGTCGCCATAACCACTGGGATGTCACTGAACGTTCTCAGCTCTCGATAAATATCCAACCCGTCTCGATTGGGTAGCATGAGGTCGAGAATAATGAGTTTAGGCGATGCTTGCTTTACCCAGTCAATGACAAGGTTACCATCGATAATATGATGACTTTCAAGGCCAGAGTGCTCTAAGTACTCACACAGTACACTTGCTAATGCAGGCTCATCTTCGACGACTAAAATCACGATTTTATTTCCTTTGGTAACGCTATGATGATTCGTAGTCCACCCAATTCTGAGTGGTCGGCAGTAATGTGTCCTTGGTGCGCTTCAACGATATTTTTACAGATAGATAAGCCAAGTCCAGAACCGCCACTTGAGCGACTGCGCGATTTATCAACGCGGTAAAGCCTCTCAAATAAACGTGGAAGTGATGCATCAGGTACACCTGGATCACTGTCTTCAACGTTGATAATAATACTATCACTAATGTCGGTAACATCTATCGATACATGCCCATTATCGCTAGTGTATCGTGCGCTATTTTCCAACAGATTCACAAACAGTTGTGTCAGTAATCTCTCATCACACGAGGTAAACAGTGGCGCCGAATGGTCATAGTGCTTTGTTAATGTGATGTTTTTTTGTTCTAAACGGATCGAGTTTTGAACGATCACAGAATCAATCAGTTTATGTATATCAACGTTGTTTTTAACATTGAGGTTAAATCCGATGTCATACAGGGAGAGTTGGTGAAGATCCTCAACGAGTTGACCCAGTGTGATGATTTGTTGATGTAACGAGTCGATGTATTTTGGTTCAGGTGATCGAATACCGTCTTGTAGCGCCTCTAGTTCACTTCTAAGCACGGTGATAGGCGTTCTAAGTTCATGTGAAATATCTGATAACCACTGTTCTCTAAGTGTTTTCTGTTTTCTTAGTGTCTCGACAACACCGTTGAATATTCCGATGAGATCGGACAATTCATCATTGCCGCTTTTTTTAATGTAGAAATCGAGATCGCCATTTTCGATAGATTTGGCACCTTTCGACAAAGCACGCAATGGTTTCAAAAATCGCCTAACAAGAAACAAAGAGATAAGGAATGAAAGCAACACGGTAATCGATGCGATAGTGCTTACATGCGTCGTTTGTTGTTTGAAAAAGCTTTCTGCTAAAGGCCCTGATATTTCATCCATCTGGACGATGGAGATATACCCAATAACTTGATCATCCAGTGTTATTTCGACTAGCGCTTGATGCTGACCATCTTCAAGGTGATGTAGGTTTTCAGGCGGTCCAATTATGGCTCGCCCGTCTTGATCTAAAATGTTGAGTCGTTGCCAAATAGGTTGAAGGCCTGGCGCTTCCGGCTCTCTTAATGGTGGTGGCGATGGGTGTCTGTCACGAGGATGTGGTCGTGAGGGGCCGCCAATGCTACTGGCGATTAAATGTGGTTCACGCTCTAGCCGCCTCCATTTTTCGGAAGGTGAGTAATATTGCTTTAAGTTATTGGCGAGTTCTTGAGCTAGGGCAATCTCATTATTATTTGTGAAATCTTGGAGCCCTCTTTGAAAACTGGAGTTAATAAAATAGGTCAGTACAAAGAGCATGGTCACGCACACCATTAGTATTGAAACAAACAGTTTGGTGAAAATTGATATGCGCACGTTCTCTCCAGAAATTAAAGTGAATTAAGACGATAGAGTGAGTTAAGACAATAAAATGAGATAAACCAATATTAGCCCTCGATCGTGTGGGAAATATGGACATTGATTTCTTTATTCATCTTAGGCCATGTATAAGCACTCTTTTGTTAGAAACGAATAGCGAGCTGACAGGGTGCTATACCCCATCAGCTCGCATTGAATTATCACTATTTTAGGATAACCCTCTAACCATTATTGACGTCTTGGTGGTGGTGGCGGAACTTCCTCTTCCGATAGACCACCGCTTCCATCTGCGTCTAGTTTATCAAAGTCATCGGCGAGTGGACCTCTGAGCTCTTCTAATTGTAATTCGCCATCACCGTTTGCATCCATTTCTTCAAAGCTTGGCATTTCTCTTGGGCCTTCACGGCTTTCAGCACACGCTTGAAGCGCGAATGTCGATGTCAGTAAAAGTAATGCTGTCGTGATTTTGTTCATAATTTAATTCCTATTCGTAACCAAATATAAGTGTATTTCTTTGACGCAAATAGGTTAGCGATCAAATTAGCAGAGAAAATGGATAAATCTAGGAGATGAAAGTTAGCGTTTAACTTTAATAGGGCATCAGATCATCAGCCCATCAAGTCAGGTTGTTTAAACCTCCATTGTTTCTACATAGTTTCCACATTTTCTATTTTTATCCTAGTCCACTATTGAACTCATGAATTTAATGCCTTTAGCAATAAAGGCAGAAAGCTATCGTTGGTATTGAAATGGATTATTTTTTAGGAGCCGTAGAATGAAGGCAATGGTAAAAAAATCAGTCGTTGTCTCTTCTACGTTGTTGGTTGCTTCTTATAGTAACGCTGCGCTTTATAGGGTGGTTTTGGAGGAATCACCAGTAGAAACTGAATCGGTGTATGGGGTCGCAGTTGAACCAGAGCTTGGTACAACGGATTGCTTTAGTACCAGTTGTGGTGACACCGACTACGCATTCGCAGGGGAAGCTCAAAATGCAGAACCAGGTTTTTCCTTTAAAGAGGAGGTCCCCTTTGGTATCGATAACACGTTCTACTATTTGGATTATGACGATATCTATAGCTACTGCACGAGCGAACTTGGCTACGCGACTTGTGAAGCTTGGAGTTCTTTATTGTGGTATGGCGATGATGATGCGGGCATTGGAGGCTTGAAAAATGAGCGTGATGCGTATTACGGGCTGAGCTATCAGACCAATTCCACGGCTTTTTATGATTCTTCTTCGCTAAGCGAGATCCCAGATGTTGGCAGCAACCCACCTGATGTGAGCAGTTATAGTTATTCCTTTGTTGATGGAACAGAGGAGAAGGTGATCACTAAAGTTGACGAGAATGGTTTCGTTCTTGGTAACACCAGCAGTGGTTATTACAGCTATAACAACCAATATATTCAGTTGTATAGGCAGCGTGGTTACTACGATACAGGCACTGAATTTACGGTTCTCCAACCTGAAGCCGATACCGGCATTACGATCAGCGATGCTGACGGCGAAGCGAATATAATCTCCCAAATGGGAAGAACGATGGCTTTTGATTCTTTCAGTTATGGAGGAGAAAGCTATGTGGTCGGAAGTGCGTCCGTTGCGACTTTTTATTACAGTGATGAGTATAAAGATTATGATTCTCCGTACACATCCGACAGTGATGCAGAGGATCTAGATAATTGTATCGATGAAGATATTGAGCCTGCTTTATATCCAGAGTGTCAGAACTTTGCTTTTGCTAATCGAGCTTTTGTCTGGAATATAACCGATGCGAATGGCCCCAATGATGATGGAAACCGTTTCTCAGTATCTGATTGGGAAACCAGTTCGACCTATTACTCTTACAACGATGATGAAGCTTCAGCACAGGCGAGTGTGAGGGCTGCAACGATTTCATCTAGAGGGACATATAGCTCTTATCCTGTTTTAGTTGGTTACAATACAGAGCTAGATGATTCTGATAACTTTCTTATGCAGGCTGCTGTGTTTAGGCCAAGCAGTACGTCAAATTTCAGCGTTTCGGAAAATGCTTGGACGACGACATTTATCGCTAATGCGACGGTAGAAGTGAGTGATTCATACATCCACAGTAATTCTGTCGCAACAGATATTAATGAAAACATGATGGTTATTGGTTATGCAAAACGAGATGGTGATTATCCGTCGGATCGTGTGTCTGATAATCGTATGTTCGTCGCTGATGCGAATGACACAACGCCAACAGCCACATTCTTCGCAAGTTTAGGTGAAGACATTTTCTTTGACAGTGCAGAGGGAAAAGCAAGTGAGATCAACAGCTACAATGAAATCGTTGGCTATGTTGACGCCGAAACTCACGCTGAAGTAGACGGACATGAAAGAAGGCATCGCGGCTTCATTTTCCCTTATAACGACACTGGTACCGATGCTGATAGACGTGCAAGATATAATGATCAAGCTTGGTGGTTAGACGACCTAACTAACGGTGGTGACGACAGTGATGCCAACAACCACTTTAGAATATTGGACGCAACCGACATTAATGACGCGGGTGTTATCTCAGGGACGGCAATACAATGTTTTGCGAGTGAAAGTAGCTCCTCTTCTATGGCTTATGATTCAACCGCACACTTTGCTTATTGTAATGATGGAGTAGGTGACGAGAGGGTGGTGGCTGTAAAACTTATCCCGATATCTGGAGCAACAAGTGAAGACATTGCTGAAAGAAGTGATGATAGCGCTGAAGATGTTGAACGTAGTGGTGCCGGTACCGGGCTATTGGTGCTTATCAGTTTAATGTCCGTGCTTTCAGTTCGCTTGAAAAAGTCTCGTTCTGTGATTGCCTAAATTGATGACGTGCTCACGAGAGAAACAACCTCTATTTGACCGTCAACCATTAAAGTAATGGGTTAGGTTTGATACTTCGTCCCATAAGAATACCGCTGGGATATGAAGCTTTTTAAAAGAGCATCACCTGTTTTGTGATGCTCTTTTTACGTTCAACATACACTTATCTCTTTCTGCTTTAGCCAAAAAAATCACTTGTAACAATTAAACAACATCTCTTGCTTTGCTGTAAATCAAACCACCACTCTTCAATCCCTTGATAGCACTCACTTTCCTGTTGCGAGGGTTTGTGTGTAACAATTATTTTACAATTTGACGGGTTTTTAGCGTTATTGCCCATTTCCTTCGATGCATTCCAATCTTTCCGCTTGTGGGCCAAATTTAATTAAGGACAAAAAACACGTAATACAAAACCAATAGGTACAAGGAGAAAGTTCATGGTGGATACATACAACCCGCTTGGTACGGATGGATTCGAGTTTGTTGAATACACGGCCGTTGACCACAAGGGAATCGAGCAACTTAAAGCGCTGTTTGTGTCACTTGGTTTTGCTGAGATAGCCAAGCACCGCTCAAAAGAAGCTTGGCTGTATCGACAAGGTGATATCAATTTTATCGTCAATGAACAACCACACAGCCAAGCGGAAGCGTTCGCTAAAGTTCACGGCCCATCGGTGTGTGGCATGGCGTTTCGTGTTAACGAAGCGACAGCTGCAATGGAACAAGCGTTTAAGGGCGGCGGTGAAGAGTACAAAACAGAAATAGGGCCGATGGAGCTGAGTATTCCTGCCATTTACGGCATCGGTGAAAGCCTGCTCTATTTTGTGGATCGTTATGGCAAGCAGAGCATCTATGACGTCGATTTCCGATTCTATGACGATGCGGAACAGCGCATGGCCGAAGCCAATGTTGGCTTGTATGAAATCGACCATCTCACGCACAACGTGAAACAAGGCAATATGGATGTTTGGTCTGGGTTTTATGAGCGTATCGGTAACTTTCGTGAGATTCGCTACTTCGACATTGAAGGTAAGCTGACAGGCCTTGTGAGCCGTGCCATGACCTCACCATGTGGCAAGATCCGTATTCCAATCAATGAGTCTTCAGATGACAAATCACAAATTGAAGAGTTCATTCGTGAATACAACGGCGAAGGTATCCAACACATCGCGCTTGCTACGGATGACATCTACAAAACGGTGAAAACCCTGCGTGATCGCGGCATGGACTTTATGCCAACCCCAGATACCTACTATGAGAAAGTTGACGATCGTGTAAAAGGCCATCGGGAAGATACCGATCTGTTGCGTGACCTACGCGTTCTGATTGATGGTGCGCCGACCAAAGACGGCATCTTGCTGCAAATTTTCACACAGACGGTAATCGGGCCTGTGTTCTTTGAAATCATTCAGCGTAAAGGTAATGAAGGCTTTGGCGAAGGTAACTTCAAAGCGCTGTTTGAATCGATTGAAGAGGACCAGATTCGTCGAGGAGTATTAGACGATGCATAAATGGATCTCGTTTCCTCATCGGGAGGGTGTGTGCTCTAAACAAGCGCACGCCGATTTTCCCGAAGAGGCAATTTATGAGCGAGAGGCGGGCCGAAGTGGGTTCTTCGGCCCAGCGGCTCACTTTCATCACCAACATGCCCCAACAGGTTGGTCGGAGTGGGAGGGTGATCTGCGCCCTCGCGCTTTTGATTTCACGCTGGTGGAAAAAGCCAGACAGATAACGCCTTGGGCTGTGCCTCATCTTTTGCATAATGCGGACTGCAAAATTCGTGTGTGGCGCATGGACGAGAAGATGGATTTCTTGGTGCGTAATTCCGACGGTGATGAGCTGCTGTTCATTCATCAAGGCAGCGCCGATCTCTATTGTGACTATGGTCATCTAGAGGTGAGTGAAGGGGATTACGTGATGATCCCGCGCTCGACCAACTGGCGTTTAGAGCCAAGCGAGCCGATGTTTATCTTGATGATTGAGAACACAGACGCGGCTTACTCCTTGCCAGAGAAAGGCATGGTCGGCAATCACGCGGTGTTTGATCCAGCGGTTCTTGAAATACCATCGATCAACGATCAATTCCGCGCTCAGTATTCAGAAGATCAAACTCAAGTTCAGGTAAAACGCCACGACAAAGTCAGCGTGATCACTTATCCGTTCAATCCTTTAGACGCGATTGGCTGGCATGGTGACTTGGCTGTGGTGAAAGTGAACTGGCGCGATATCAGACCGCTGATGTCACATCGCTACCACTTGCCACCGTCTGCACACACGACTTTTGTTGGCGCAGGCTTTGTGGTGTGCACCTTTGTGCCACGCCCGATTGAGAGCGATCCTGGGGCGTTAAAAGTGCCGTTCTACCACAACAACGATGATTACGACGAAGTGCTGTTCTATCACGCAGGTGACTTCTTCAGTCGCGATAACATTGAGGCGGGCATGGTGACCTTCCATCCGGCTGGGTTTACGCATGGGCCTCACCCTAAAGCCTTTAAGGCAGGGCAAGCGCACAAGAAGAAGTTTACCGATGAAGTGGCGGTGATGATCGATACTCGCCACGCGCTGCAGTTCTCTGATGAACTCGATAGCGTTGAGAACAAAGAATATGTCTACAGTTGGCAAGACACTGGTTTGCAAGAGACAGGTTCTCAAACCATGGCTGACGATAAGAAGTAAGGGACAAGGATGAAATTAGCAACCAAGAAAAATGGCACTCGCGACGGTCTATTGATGGTCGTAAGTAAAGATCTTAAACAATGTGTAGCTGCAACCGAAATTTTCCATGCGATGCATCTAGCGCCAACCATGCAGGTAGCATTGGATAACTGGGACAGCGTGGCTTCTCAGTTACAAGAGTTATACACCTCGTTAAACAACGGGCATGTGACTGGCAGTGAAGTGTTTGCATCTCAGTATTGTGAATCACCTCTGCCACGCGCATATCAATGGGCGGATGGCAGTGCTTATGTAAACCATGTTGAACTGGTGCGTAAGGCGCGTGGTGCTGAAATGCCAGAAAGCTTCTGGGTTGATCCATTAATGTATCAAGGCGGCTCAGATGCGTTTATCGGCCCTTGTGACAATATCGAATTTGCCAGCGACGAGTGGGGCATCGATTTCGAAGGTGAGGTTGCGATTGTGACCGGTGATGTACCGATGGGCGCTAGCGCTAAACAAGCGCACGACTCGATTCGCTTACTGATGTTGGTGAACGATGTGTCGCTGCGCGGTTTGATTCCGGCGGAGCTTGCTAAGGGTTTTGGCTTCTTCCAGTCTAAACCGTCTTCTGCGTTCTCTCCGGTTGCGGTAACACCTGATGAGCTTGGCGAGCAATGGAAAGGCAGTAAGGTACATTTACCGTTGATATCGACCTACAACGACCAGCCTTTTGGTTGTCCGAATGCCGGTGTAGATATGACCTTCAATTTTGCAGAGTTGGTTGTGCATGCAGCTAAAACTCGACCACTGTCGGCAGGCACGATCATAGGTTCAGGCACGGTATCGAATAAGCAAGGCACTGACCACGGCACCTCAATTGCCGAGGGCGGCGTGGGCTATTCATGCATTGCCGAGGTGCGCATGATTGAGACGATTAGAGATGGTAAACCATCAACTCAATTCATGTCGTTTGGCGACTCTATTCGCCTAGAGATGTTTGATGCAGCGGGTGGCTCCATTTTTGGTGCGATTGACCAAAAAGTTAGCCAATATCGAGCGTTATAGCCCATATTATAAAGATTCAGCTCGAGCGAGATCATTGTATGAATCAGAACATGACACTTTACGGTTACTGGCGCTCTTCGGCCGCCTATCGGGTGCGTATTGGATTGAACCTAAAGCAACTCGACTATGAGTCTAAATCGGTGCATTTGGTACGTAATGGCGGCGAGCAGCATGATCCACATTATCGTGAGCTCAACGCCAGTGAGTTAGTGCCTGTGCTGGTGGATGGTGAAGTTAAACTCAATCAGTCGCTGACTATTTTGCAATATTTGGATGAAAGCTATTTATGTGAGAGCAGCCCAGACTCATTGTTGATTCCCGAGCAAACACCATTGCGCTATCAAGCGTTGGCAATGGCTCAGGATATTGCGATAGAAATTCACCCTCTGAACAACCTGCGCGTGTTGCAGTATTTGGAGCGGGAATTGTCGTGCGAGCAAGAGGCGAGAATGGACTGGCTTCATCATTGGATGAACCAAGGTTTCCGTGCTCTAGAAGAGAAACTGGCAAAGCACAGAAAAGCACACGGTGATTCGGTGTATAGCCTCACCGATTCACCATGCATTGTCGATATTTGCTTGGTGCCACAGGTGTATAACGCGCTGCGTTTTGGCGTTGATATGTCACCTTATCCGCTGATTAACTCAATTGTCGAAGCGTGCAATCAGTTACCTGCTTTTATTGAGGCGATGCCAGAGAATCAAGCGGATGCGAATGATTCCATGTAGATTCACTGATGTAAACGCAAATACTCTTCCCTTGCGCTACCAAAACCGTTTCTTGAAAGAAGCGGTTTCCAAAATTATATATATTAAATACAGTAAGTGTATGAATATTTATCCCATTTGGAACTAATATGGCCTTAATAAAAAAGCCTCGTTATTAAATAAGAGGCTTTAGCCCAAGGTTTATATTAATGGTGATTATCATTCGATAATGCTAATAATAAATAATACCTTCGCCTTTCGTAATTAGAGTACCAGCTTCATTGGTAATTATTTTATCTAAATCAAATAATGAACCAATCGCCGCATTACCCAATCCAGCTTCAACGAATTTACAAACGGCATCAATTTTTGGCCCCATAGAACCTGCAGGGAATGAAAATTCTGCTAAACCAGCAGGTGTTGCTTGCTCCATTTCTGCTTGGTCTTCTTTACCATAGTTACGGAAAATCGAACCATCGGTTAAGATAATAAATAAGTCGGCATGGATTTTTTCAGCCAGTAATTCAGCCGTAAGATCTTTGTCAATTACGCACTCTACGCCAGTACTCTTACCTTGCTCGATACTCACGGGAACACCGCCGCCACCACAAGCGATAACAAGATTTTCTGTATCTAGAAGAGTTTCAATTTGCTGAATTTCAACAATGTTTTTGGGCAGAGGAGAAGGCACAACGCGACGGTAGTACTCGCCATCAGCTTTAAATTGCATTGTGCTCTGAGCCATTAACTCTTTAGCTCGTTGCTCTGTATATACAGGGCCAACAAATTTAGTCGGGTTAGCAAACGCAGGGTCTTGTTTGCATACTTCCGTTTGCGTGACTAGCGTCGCTACGTCTAATTCAGGGTCAATGTTTCTTAGCTCTTGTTGTAACATGTAGCCCACCATGCCACAGGTTTGAGAGCCGAGCACATCCATTGGGTACGGGGTCGTCTCTGGTGAATATTCGCTGTAAGCTGCGTTTTGTTCCATCAACAGACCAACTTGTGGGCCATTACCATGAACGATAACAATCTCATGCTCGCGTGCAATTGCAGCAATACTCGCTGCGGATTTGATTATATTTTCACGTTGGTTCTCAGCCGTTAATGCTTGGCCTCTTGCTAAAAGAGCGTTACCGCCTAAAGCTAATACTATGCGCATGATAATGTCTCCGATCATTTTATAATGATTTTATTTTAACCGCTTGTTATTTCTAGTTGGATTCAAGCTTATTAATAACAATGACTAGGTTTTTAATTACTCTTAAGTAATTAACATGCCGAGATAGTATGGGAAAATAACCGTTCTAAATGTGATAGCTATCAAATTATCATTTGACTAGAAATGGAGCTGTGGAAACGGCAATTATTTAAATTCGATTAAATATCCATAAGCTTGGATGCAATCCAGCAGTGGACTCTTTTTTCGTACAAATGATTCGTCTTTAGTGAATATTATCTCAGGCTATAAAATGATTATTTTTCTATTTTTGTTTTAAATATGATGAGCAGATCGCATTAAGAACTTTAGAAAAGGCACGAGGCCATACTGAGGTGAGAATTCACGAGCTTAGTAGTTTAGAATCGGTTTATATCGGCTAATCAAGGACTGCTTAAAGTGTTTAGTGTTTAATGCTTCTCCCGTTACTTGCTTCACTCAGTCATCGGTTTTCAATCGGCTGCCTTTACTCCAGGTATTATCTGACAGCCAAATGAAAAATCGAGATAGTTAGCCACTTTCTAAGGCTCAATGCTAAAGCGAAACAACACTCTTTATCTCTTCCAAAACCTCGGCGTTAGCGATAGCCCCGAGGTTTTCTACATTTTTGCCATTGATCACCTGTTTCACAGCCAACTCCACCAGTTTGCCAGATCGTGTTTTTGGCACATCGCTGATCGCAAATATCTGGCTTGGCACGTGTCTTGGCGAACAAGAGGATTTGAGTTTGCTTTTGATGGCTGTCAGTAACTTTTCATCTAAACTCACACCTTGCTGCAGCTGAACAAACAGCCATACCTGTTCATTGCGGTCGATGTTTTTACCGACTGCTATCGAATCGATGATGCCGTCAATGGTGTTCACTTGCTGATAGATTTCGGCCGTACCAATTCGCACGCCACCGGGGTTGAGTGTGGTGTCGCCTCGCCCGTAGAACAGGTAGCCGCCATGTTCGCTCTGTGCGACTTCATCACCGTGATGCCACACATTGTCGAACCTATCCCAATAGGTGCTGTGATAGCGCTCTCCGGTGTCATTCCAAAAGCCAGCGGGGAAGTTGGGTAGGGAGTTGGTGCATACTAATTCGCCACGTTCGTGATCGACCTTTTGACCAGACGAATTGAACACCTTGATGTCGACGCCGAGCCCGGCCTGTTGGCACTCACCGCGATACACAGGCGAGATTGGGTTACCCAAAACAAAGCAGCCACAAATATCCGTGCCGCCAGAAATCGACGCTAAATGCAGGTCTTGCTTGATGTGCTTGTAAACGTAATCGAACTGCTCTGGGTAAAGCACAGAACCCGTCGAGCACAGTGTTCTTAATTGAGGCAGAGAGTGGCTGTCGATTGGTGAGAGTTCGGCTTTCTCAATCGCTTCTATGTACTTGGCTGAGGTGCCAAATGTCGATACGTCAGCACGCTGCGCTAAATCCCATAGAACGTTAGGTTGCGGGTAAACCGGGCTACCATCAAAGATAACCAAACAAGCACCGCTGGCGAGCGCAGATACGTGCCAGTTCCACATCATCCAACCACAAGTGGTGTAGTAGAACACGCGATCTCTTGGTTTAATATCGCAATGAAGCTGATGCTCTTTTAGGTGGTTGATGGTAGTGCCACCGACAGAATGCACTATACATTTGGGTTTGCCTGTGGTGCCGGAAGAGTAGAGTACAAACAACGGTTCATTGAAGCCGACACGAGTAAATCGAAGAGGTTTTGTCTGATAGTGATTAATGATGCTGTGCCAGCTTAGAATCGACACATCATGTTCAACTTTTTTCTTCTCTAAATCGCTCTTCTCTAAGTCATTACTCGGTTTCAAATAACCGATCTCACACACCTGTTTTAATTCGTTTAAGTGTTCGATGATTTCACGGTTCTTGCCCGCCATATCGAACGTTTTGCCATTGAAGGTGTAACCGTCACAGGTGAACAGCACCTTAGGTTTCACCTGTCCGAATCGCTCAATCACACTCTCTACTCCAAAATCAGGCGAGGTCGATGTCCAAATCGCGCCTAAGCTGGTGGCGGCTAGCATGGCTATCACGGTTTGTGGCAGATAGGGAGTATACGCAGCAACTATATCACCTTGTTTCACTCCGCTATCGACAAGCCATTGCTGAACACTAGAGACAGCTTCACACAGGGTTTCCCATGTATAACTCTGTTGTTCGCCACGTTCATTCTCAAACCAAATCGCAAGCTCATCAGGCATGGTGTGTGCCAAACGCAGCAAGTTCTCGGCGTAGTTTACTTGTGCATTGGGAAACCAAACCGCATCACGGTTCGATTTAGGCTGCTGCCAGCGGCTCCCACCTTGAGCTTTGATGGTCTCGCTTTCTGCCTTGTTAATAGAGTCTTGTGAGCCGACTACTCCACAAAACTGCCATACGTTTTGCCAAAATGATTCCGGATGTTCCACAGACCATTGATGGAGTTCGGTGTAGCTTTTTACGTCCCTATCTAGGTTTAACCCAGACTGTTCAAGGCTATCGATAAATCGGGTTAAGTTGGCATCGGCGATACGCTGCTCGCTTGGCTGCCAAATGGGCTTATTGCTTTCGTGCATTCTTTTACCTTTAACAAAAAGTTAACGTTTTCAGTCTGGTATTTAGGTTTTACAAAGTCAAAAGTTCAGCAAAATAAGCGCTTGGTGGAATTGTGTAAATAAAATGTTACACGATCGCTTGTTTCGAAAAATCGCGCAAATTGGCGCTTATAAGGAGTGGAGATAGGCTTAAAGTGAGACATTCGAAAGGAGGTGTGTAATGACTCAATATCATTCTAAGCCCGTGAGCCAAGAGGGATGGGTTGAGTGGAGCCTCGAAGAAGATGCCATTTGGCACGACTTGGTGAAAAGGCAACTGGACGTCATTAGTGACCGCGCTTGCGATGCCTATTTGCACGGTCTGACCTTGCTGGATCTACCATTAGACAGAGTTCCCCAGCTGCCAGAGATAAATAAAGTGCTAATGGAAACAACCGGTTGGCAAGTTCAGCCTGTGCCTGCATTGATCGATTTCGACCGATTCTTTGATTTGCTCGCCAATAAGAAATTCCCAGTTGCGACATTTCTGAGAACGCGAGACGAGTTCGATTACTTACAAGAACCTGATTTCTTTCATGAAATTTTCGGCCATTGTGCCATGCTCACTAATGCCGATTTCGCGGCTTTCACTGAGCATTATGGAAAACTAGGCCAAGCCGCCACATCTAAACAGCGCGCTTATCTTGCCCGTTTGTATTGGTTTACGGTTGAGTTCGGTTTAGTAAAAGAAGGCCAACAACTGAAAATCTATGGCGGTGGCATTCTTTCGTCTCCAGCGGAAACTATGTATGCGTTGGGAGGGGATTTGGCCGTTCGCGAGCGGTTCGATCTGCAAACGGTTTTAAGAACGCCTTATCGTATCGACATCATGCAGCCGAAATATTACGTGATCGACGAGCTATCTGAGCTCTTTAAAATCAGTCAGGAAAACCTATTACAGCAAGCTGATCTCGCCATCGATGCGGGGTTACTACCACCACTTTTTGAACCCAAGGAACCAACACATGTTGAATGAACAAAAATGCGAAGCCTGCAGTATCGACGCGATTGCCCTAAGTGAAGATGAACAACAATCTTTACTGTTGGAGTTGTCAGACTGGCAGATCATCGAAAGAGACGGCATCCCGCAGCTTGAGAAGGTGTTCAAGTTTAAGAACTACAAGCAAGCATGGGCATTCAGCAACATAGTGTCAGAACTGGCAGAAGAAGAGTTCCACCATCCTTCGATCTTATTGGAGTGGGGCAAAGTCACCGTCACTTGGTGGAGCCACTCAATCAAAGGCCTGCACAAAAATGACTTCATCTGCGCCTCACGCTGCGATGTGTTCGCGGTGAGTGAATAGTTTTGTAGGTTAGGAGTTATTCTTGCAACCTCTGTGATGCGATTAACTCATTATTCGGCTCATAATGTGAGTTGAATAATTGCCTTAAACAGCTCATAGTATGAGTTGAATAAGTGATACTTTCGCATCATGGGGTCTAATATGTGGATTTGGCAGCAAGATAATTGGCCAAACTTTGTTTGGGATAATCAGAAAATAGGCGTGAGGTTAAGAGAAGTACGGCTTAATCAGGGCATTCTATTGGGCAAGATTACCTCACAGTCGGCAGATCAATCCCAAACCATGCTCGACACCTTATTAGCGAACATAGTCCATTCCAGTGCGATTGAGGGAGAAAAGCTTAATGCTTTCTCGGTCCGGTCTTCTTTAGCCAATAAACTCGGTGTCAGTGAAGATCGACCTTTTCCAACGACAGAACAAACCGATGGCCTAGCTGAAATTATGTTGGATGCGGTGCAGAACCTAACAGAGCCACTAGCGCTTGATAGGATCTTACATTGGCACGATAGACTGTTTCCTCAAGGCTACACCATGTTTAATCCTGTAGTCGGAGGTCAGCTACGAGGTGAAGCTCCGATGCAAGTGGTATCAGGAAGAATTGATCGTCCAACCGTGCACTTTGAAGCACCTAGCCGATACATTCTTGATGCTGAGCTAGATACATTTATCACATGGTTTAATGATTCACTTACCGACGCTACACTCGATCCGTTACTTAGAGCTGCGATAACTCACCTTTGGTTTATCACCTTACACCCGTTAGATGATGGTAATGGTCGTATTACTCGATTGTTGACCGACTTGGCATTAGCACAGGCCGAGCAGCAGTCGGTACGTTTCTATGCGATGTCGGTGGGGATTCTCGCTAACCGCAAGCATTACTACGAGATATTGGAGCGAACCCAGAAAGGGGAACTCGATATTAGCGAATGGTTGATGTGGTTCTTAGATACGTTAGACGAGACGTTTACAGGCGTTTTCGCTGAGGTCGACCAAACTGTATATAAGACTAACTATTGGCGCAGCATCGATCAAACCAAGCTTACGGCAGAACAAGTAAAAGTGCTGAATAGGATGCTCGATGGTGATTTTTCAGAAGGTATCAATGCCAGCCAATATCAGAAAGTAGCAAAGGTGAGCAGTGCCACTGCAACACGTCATTTGAATGCTTTGATTGAGCATGGCTGCTTAGTTAAATCTGGTTCTGGTGGCAGAAGCACGCGCTATCTGTTGCCTGAGTAGGGCTTAGGCTTTCACTCCCGTTTCTATGTTAAAAGCTGCCAATGTTCAGGGTGAATGTTGGTGTTTTTTTGTGTCTGGAGCAAATTACACGGGCTGGCGCTAAGTCAGAGTAATCTTCATTTCAATAGAAAAGATATTTGTTTTTAACATAGTAAATTATGTATTACTAATTGATATTATTAAATAATGTTATGCTACTCATCTAACCTCTTTTATTAAAACAGGGTATTTGATGGATTGGGAAAGCATCTTTAAAATTTCGACAGGTTTCTTAGCCTCTGTTGGGTCTGCGGGCGTCATTATTTTTGGTTTGTCGAGTTGGCTAGGAAAGGTTTGGGCTCAAAGGATCTTAGACGAAGAAAGACATAAACTTGCTGAGGATCTAGAAGCTACGAAGGTAGATTTGGATCTGGCTAAAAACAAACTAATTAATCTCCATACAGACAAAACCGTTATATACCGTATGGTCATGGATACGGTATCTGAAATGCTTGCTGCGTTTGATGCCCATTACTCTAGAACGTTATCCCCAGAAGAGGCTAAACATGCTCTCGAAAGTTTTAATAAAGATCGTTTGAAGCTCTATGGTTATCTCGGAATGTTAGCTCCTCAAGGGGTAATGGACGCACAGGATAAGCTTATTGATCATCTATTATTAGTTTCTCATGGCAAATCAAACTATGAATGGATAGAGATTCGGCAGCTTGCATTATTGTTGATTAATGAAATTCGTAAAGATATTGGTATAGACACAAGCCCTATTAGTTACAACGGTATATTGTAAAACGTATTTTTTTGTTTGTTGTTGCTCGTTGGTTGAACACTCTTTCCAAACCTAGCTTGACCTGCATCAGTGACTTGCTTGGTTTCGGGTCTCATAAACCCTTTCTGTTACTCATAGTATTGGTTTTATGAGGCTGCTCTATGATATATTTCTCGGCCAAGTGTATTACAGACGAAGGCTAGCAATGTCTATCAACCTTTCACTCCTTCCACCCAGCGAGAAAAATAAAATCGAACTGGATAAGCAAGCATCGTTTCTTGTATGGAAACTGAAGCAAGCGAAATGTGGCCCTGAAGCCATTGTTGAAGAAGCAATGAAGCTAGGTGACCCAGATGAAAAGGTGTGGTTTGAACAGTCTGTAGAAAAATACAAACGGGTAATGGGTGTCGCATAAACGCAGACAAACCTTGCCCAGCAGTGCTGTAGAATTGAAATGACACAGTAATTTGCTAGAATTTGCACCGTTAATTGAATCAGAGAGAAGATCCCGATGGGAAGAAGTTTTGAAGTGCGCAAGGCCTCAATGGCGAAAACTGCAGGCGCAAAAATTAAAGTTTATTCTAAATACGGTAAAGAGATTTACGTACTGGCTAAGAACGGCAGCTCTGACCCAGACATGAACCTACCTCTTAAGCACCTGATTGCTAAAGCGAAGAAAGACCAAGTACCAGCACACGTTATCGAAAAAGCGATCGATAAAGCGAACGGCGGCGGCGGTGAAGACTTCCAACCAGCTCGCTACGAAGGTTTTGGCCCAGGTGGCACAAGCGTAATCGTTGACTGTCTAACTGACAACGGCAACCGTACTTTCCAAGACGTTCGCCAATGTTTCGTTAAGACTGGCGCGAAAATCGGTGTTGAAGGTACTGTTTCTCACATGTTCGCTCACCAAGCTGTATTCCAGTTCAAAGGCGAAGATGACGAGATCATCCTAGAAACGCTTATGATGGAAGACGTAGACGTGACTGACGTTGAGCTAGAAGACGGTGTAATCACTGTATTCGCTCCAACGACTGAGTTCTTCAAAACGAAGACTGCACTAAACACTGCGTTCCCAGAGCTAACGCTAGACGTTGAGGAAATCACTTTCGTTCCTCAAACAACTACGCCAGTAGCTGAAGAAGATTCTGAGAAATTCCAGAAGTTCTTAGACATGCTTGACGACTGTGATGACGTTCAGCAGGTTTACCACAACGCTGAGCTGTAATCTTTACAGTAACAAAAGTTATTAAAAAACCGAGCCTAGTGCTCGGTTTTTTTATGCTTTGAGTATTGATCAAGCCTTGATCATCGTTCCATAATGTACGGCTGACAAAGCGTTCTCTGGTCGCGATTTATCGCTGAACTTCATTATATTGTTCGTCTTATCCCGACATGAATCTGATTTAAGTACTCCCTGAGTATCATCGGGGTGATCGCCAAGCGTATTTAGTGTACAAAGAAAGAAAATATCAGCCAAAGGCTTTGACCCTGCTTATTGATGCATTGATTGAGAGTGTTCGATCTTTTCATAGTGATGGTTTGGTCAAATAAAAGGAGAAAGAAATGAAAGTAAGTTTTATCGGGCTAGGCGTTATGGGTTTCCCAATGGCAGGCCATCTAGTCAAAGCCGGTTTTGAAGTAACGGTATTTAACCGCACTCACAGTAAAGCGCTAGACTGGGCTGATAAACACCAAGGTAAAGCGGCAGAATCTGTGGCTGAATGTGTAGCGGAAGCTGACGTGGTATTGGTTTGTGTGGGCAACGATGACGACGTACGCAGCATGACAACCAGCGAAACAGGCGCATTGGCAGCGATGAAGCCAAACGCGATTCTTGTCGATCACACTACAACGTCTGCAGTTCTGTCTGAAGAGCTTGAAGTGGCAGCGAAGCAAGCCGGTATTCGCTTTATGGATGCACCTGTATCTGGTGGCCAAGCGGGCGCAGAAAATGGCGTGCTAACCATCATGTGTGGTGGCGAACAAGCGCTTTTCAACGACCTTCAACCTGTGTTCGAAGCTTACGGTAAGTCGTCAGTTCTTATGGGTAAAGTCGGCCAAGGCCAACGCGCGAAAATGGTTAACCAGATCTGCATTGCAGGAGTGTTGAATGGCTTATCTGAAGGCTTAGTGCTTGCTGAAAAATCAGGTTTGGATATCCCAACTCTGGTTGATTGCCTTAAAAACGGCGCTGCTGGCTCATGGCAGATGGAAAACCGTGCTACCACAATGGCACAAGACAAGTTCGATTTTGGCTTTGCAATTGATTGGATGATCAAAGACTTAGGTTTCTGTCTAGATGAAGCTGAGCGCCAAGGCATCCAGCTTCCACTGACTGAAAAGACCAACAACGCCTACAAAGCATTGTCTGCCGAAGGACAAGGCCGCATGGATACATCAGTATTGATGAAAGCCGTGGTTGAAGAGACAAAGAAGTAGAAAGCTAGAAGTAATAGAAGCTTCGCTTGGATAATTAAAAATAGCCGCTGATTAGCGGCTATTTTTGTTTGGTTTGAACTCTTTTAAACGTATTGAATTTTCTGTTTGATTCCTAATTCAGCAATCTATGAATTATCAATGGGACGAAAATCGTTAAAATAGATGTCCAAAATTGATGATTTAAATGAGTTTATTCACCTTTATCGATTTGCTCTTTCTGAACTTGATTGGCTTTCTGTTTAACTGCTGATGCTTTCTCTTCGGTTGCTTTCTTGATTTGAGTTGATTTTTCAACGGCTTTTTCTGAGGCTTTTGAAGAGTAGTGTTTCAAGATTACATCTAATGCCTCGAAGCGAGGGTGAAGTTTGTAACCTACAAACATAAAAATGTTTAACGAAATGAAGCCAAGTAGTAAGGCGACAATGCCAATATTTGCGCTTTGTAGAGCTAATTCAATGATCTGTCCCAGTTCACCACCACGACGCCCCCCCATCATTTGCGCCATTTCATTTAAATCACCGATGGCTTGAAACAAGTGGTAATAAAGATACGCTAATGACACTGCACCAATGCCTTTTGCTACGATTTTTGGTAAGCCAAGAGCGCAGGATGCTGAGCCTACAATCATTAGTAAGACTATAGTGAACCCGTAGACATCTAAACCTGTAATTGATTCAGACACTCCCCACATTTTGATAGTAATTGCAGGTAAGAAAGACCCAATTGCAACGAGACCATATGATGCAGTTCCAAGTTTGTTTAGAACTTTTGGCGTTTGAGTTTCGTTAGCATTAACTGTTGTTGCTTCCATGATATTGATAAATCCATAACTAATTTGATATAAACATTGAACCATTTCAATGCGCAACAATATTGTATTAACTTTGTCTCGTATTTTAAAGCTGTAAGTGGTTATGCGAATGATTTATTTCAACAATTACTCATCGATCTCCTGAATCACCGTTTCTATTCCGAAGATTACAAAAACAATACATAGCTCCAATGTATCAGGTATGTTTATGTCTACCCAGTATGAATAATTAGTAAATATGGGTTGTGCAAAATAAGCACGACTTTTACTGAAATACAATAACTGAATCCTATATCCCCACTCACACCGCCTCTCAACCATTCACTCCTCATTATTACCATTCGTCGCATTGGTAAAACTGCGCGACAAATTCTAGTTAACCTTTCAACGTCAACATTTGAAAGGGATTAGAAATTATGACTACTTCACACTCATTTAATTCAGGCTCTACCGCTTCTCTGCTTAAGCGTTCATTACTGATTGCACTTGTTTCATTCGCACCCACTTTGGTGCAGGCCAACCCGAGTTCAGACGTGCTCGATATCTATAACCAAGCCGCGCAAGGCAATGAAGATTTGGTTGAGGTGGCGTATGAACGCCTTAACGAAACCTTACAACAAGACGGAGCGACACCACTGACCTTGGTTTACCTCGGAAGCACAGAAACCCTGATGGGGCGTGATGCGTTCTTACCTTGGAACAAGATGAAGTATGTGGAGAAAGGCTTATCAACCATTGATAAATCACTGGTGCTGCTAAAAGACGAAGACCAACCGATTCATGAGCAACCTCGTGTTCAAGGGCTGCCAGATTCTTACTTAACTCGCGCAATGGCCGCGGTGACTTACACCTCGCTACCAGACATGTTTAACCATTTTGATCGTGGTTATGACCTGTTCCTCGCGTTACTCGCGGAAGATGATTTCCAACAGCAACATTTCGCTGCGACATCGTGGATTTACCGTTACGCCATTACTGCATCGATTCGTGCTGAGGACTTCGAGCAAGCACAGGTGTGGCTTGAAAAGATGGAAAACACCGATGCTGGCAACATCGAAACGATGACTGCGAAGGCCCTAATAGCGAAAGCGAAATAAAGGGCATGGAAGCTAAACAGTTGGTTAGTAATCAGAGGAAAACGGGATGATTGAATTTAAAGATATCGGCAAAGCATATGTCACAGGCGGTCAACGTGTTGATGCATTAAACGGGGTCGATGGCCATATCCAGCGCGGTGAAATGGTGGCGTTGTGTGGCCCGTCGGGTTCTGGAAAAAGCACACTTTTGAATATTCTTGGTTTGTTGGATATGAGCTATCGAGGACAGATCAATATTGATGGCCAACCGTATCCGACAGAGCAAATCGCCGCTGCACGCTTTCGCCGTCAGTCGTTGGGTTTTGTATTTCAGCGCTTCAATCTGGTTCCAGTGATGACGGCACTTGAGAACGTGGCCTACCCATTGATGTTGAACCAATGTTCGAAACAAGAACAGCAGACCAGAGCACAAGAGATGTTGGAGCGTGTTGGGCTAGGCGAATATGTACATCATCGCCCAGACAATCTTTCAGGCGGCCAGCAGCAACGTGTCGCGATAGCCAGAGCGCTAATCCACAACCCAAGCTTAGTCATTGCCGATGAGCCGACCGCTAGCTTAGACAGTCACACCGCCAACCTTGTGATCGACATTATGAAAGAGCTCGGCCATGAAATGGGCACCACCTTTATTGTCGCAACGCATGACCCAAGAATGGCGCAGCGTTGTGACCGAGTCATTGAACTTATCGATGGTCAACTGGCACTACAAGCCACAGCAATGGAGGCAATCTCATGGGCAAGTTAACACAAAGAATGAGCACTTTTTTGCTTCCTACCTCGGTGCGTTTGGCGTGGCTTAATTTATTGAGAAACGGTCGCCGTAGTCTGCTTTCGGTATTGATCATCGCAATTGCCGTATTTGCGCTGACCTCGGCTGGAGGTTATGGGCTTTATACCTATGAATCTCTGCGTGAATCGACCGCGCGCGATACTGGTCATCTTACTTTGAGTACGCCGGGATATTTTGAGCAAGATGAAGACATGCCGCTGAGCAATGGTCTAGACAATGTTCAAGCCCTAACCAAGAGCATTATTGGCGACAGCGACGTGCGTGGTGTGCAGCCTAGGGTCTATTTTAGCGGCTTGGTTTCTAACGGCAGCAAGTCGACCATTTTTATGGGAACGGGTGTCAATGAGCGTGAGTTCGACATGAAAGGTCCTTTCTTAGATGTGCGCAGCGGTCAGACCCTCTCGGATGTGAAATCTCCCAGATACGACAGCCAAGAGCCACAAGTGATGCTGGGAACTGACCTTGCTCGTAATCTCAAAGTTGCCGTTGGCGATTGGGTGACACTGCTCGCGACTACCAGTGACGGCGCATTGAACGCTTTTGATTTTAAGGTGCAGGGTATTTACTCGACAGGAGTGCCTGAGCTGGATAAGCGTCAGTTATACGTACACATCACCACTGCCCAAGAGCTTTTAGCGTCAGACAAAGTCAGTACCTTGTCGGTGTTTCTATTTGAAACAAGCAAGACCTCGACCGTTCAACAGCGTATCCAAACAGCTTTAGATCGAAATAGTGCGAGCCAAAGCGATCAAGGCACAGAGATCGAGATCACCCCGTGGCAAGATCGCGCGTTTTTCTACACCAAGGTGAAAGATCTTTACGACCGTATCTTCGGCATCATGGGCGCGGTGATGGCATTGGTAGTGTTTGTGTCGTTGTTTAACACCATGACCATGTCGGTGACCGAGCGTACTCGTGAAATTGGCACCTTGTCGGCACTAGGCAGTTACCCGTCTGAAATCGTCGCAGGTTTCTTAAAAGAGGCGGGATTGTTGGCTGTGATTGGCAGCGCGATCGGCGCGTTAGTGAGTGGCTTCGTGTCGGTGTTATTGCTGGTGGTGGATATCCAAATGCCACCACCTCCCGGCAGAACCGAGGGTTACCCACTCAACATTTACTTCTCATTGGAATTAGTTGGTTACGCCACTTTAGGTGTGTTGACGATATGTTTGCTAGCCGCTTATTTCTCTGCTCGCAAAGGCGTAAATAAGCCAATCACGGAGGCGCTGGTTTATGTATAAATTTACTCGTTCACTCACTGTTTTAGGTTCTGTATTGGTTTTGGTTCTAGCATCGACACCAAGCTGGGCAGTCGATTCACAACAAGTCACAGAGATGATCGCCAAGGCGGATAGCTATCGCTTGAACAGCGAACAGGCGTCTAAAGTGGTTTCTCTGGTCGCGCTATATCAAGACGAGCAACTAGACAAAACCCGCGAATACAACGTCTACACAAGACCAAACCGAGAGTCGCTGGTCGTGTTCAAGTCGGCGGTCGAGGCGGGTCAAAAGATGCTGATGATAGAGGACAACTATTGGTTACTGATGCCGAAATCGCGCCGACCTATCCGAATCACACCAATGCAGAAACTCTTGGGTGAAGCTTCGGTAGGGGACATTTCGACGCTCACTTGGAGCGAAGATTACCAAGGTAAGTGGGTTGCCGAGCAACAGGTTGAGAGGTCGACTGGCGAGACACTCGATACTTATCATCTAAAGCTAACGGCGAAAACCAAGGGTGCCAGCTATCAATCGATTGATCTGTGGTTAACGGCAGACCGAGCGTTTCCTGTTAAAGCGGATCTGTATCTGCGTTCTGGAAAACTGGCCAAGCAAGCTTGGTTTACTGAAGGCGTGCGAGATGGCTTGCCAAGTGTAGTTTCGATGACTTTGCTCGATAAGATTCAACCAAGTAAGAAAACCGTGATTGAGTACCGCGAGGTAAGCGAACAAGCTTTAGCGGACAAATACTACAACCCTGCTTACTTATCACGTAATAGCGTGTCTGGGCTTTAGGTGGGTGCCATGAAAGCTTCTAGTCGTCGATTCCACATCAAGCCTTTAATCGTTACTTTCCTTGTGCTGCCTTGTATGAGTAATACGACTCAAGCGGACGATCTGAACCTAGCCTGGGACTGGCAATTGAGTGCTGAGGCCGTTGAATCGAGAGAGTCGCCATTTAACCCTTTCGTATCTGACAATCGCCAGTCACTCAATGGTTTTTTGGATCTTGAGGTTGGATATGGCAATTGGCTTGGCCTGTTTGCAATGAAAGCCAACGATATTCTAAGCAATAACCCTCAACAACAAGACGCGAGTTTTGAGTCTGAATTCATTGTGCGTGAGTTGTTTTGGCAAGGTGGTGTCGAGCTGTCGAATTCAGTAATCGGTGACCATTACCTCGATGTCACGCTTGGCAAGGTTCGTTTGGATTGGGGTGTGGGCTATGGCTATCGACCGTTAGACATCATCAAACCTTATCGACAAAACCCAGTGGGCATTGTCGCAGAAGAGGGCGCAGGTGTTGCTTCAGCGTCACTGTTCGATATGACGGGCGAATGGACCCTGCTTTACAGCGATTCGTCATGGACTTCCCAAGACGTAAATGAATTCGAAAAGCAGAATCAGCAACAAGGCTTTGGGGTACGTCGTTACAATCTAGTGGGCGATCACGAATATCAATGGGTCGCCTATTATGACGATGTGCGCCACGGCTTACTTGGAGCGAGTTTGGTTTCGGTATTAAACCTCGCGTGGGAGTTTCATGGCTCTGTTGTCTATCAACGACAAAGCCTTGGCTACAGTCAGCCTAATTCAATGCTTAAACCGGTTTATCTTGAAGAGCAGGGCGAGGCCTATCAAGCGTTAGCAGGATTAACATGGGCCAATGACACCGGCCACAATGTGGTGCTGGAATACTGGTTTGATAGCCGCGCTTGGAGCAACTCTGAATGGCAAAGAGCAATAGGAAGTGCTGAGTCTTTGTCAGTTAATCCGATGACATCTTCGTTGGCAGGTTCTTACGCTCAAGGTTATCAACACGCCAATTTGGTTCAACACAACATCATGTTTCATTGGTCTCTGGATTCGACACATGGCTGGCTTGAAGATATCACGCCAACATTTGATGTCATGCTGTCTCCACAAGACGGTGGCTTTATTGCTACGCAGTGGCTCAATTATCAGGCTTTCGATAATGGCGATTCATCGTTGGAATTGGAGCTTGCTGCACGCTTTCTAGGCGGTAAAAGTGATTCTGCTTACGCCAACTTACCGGATAGTCATATGATTCTTTTAAATATCAAAGGACGATTTTAATGGACACTTCTTCAAACAGTCGCTTTTCATGGATTAAAAGCTTCGCGTTCACTACGCTATTTTGCGTTCTTATTGCAATTACAACCAATACGATTTGGGGAGGCGGGTTTACGCTTAACTTGGCCATCAGCTTCGGCTTTGGCTACAGCGCAGTTGGCTCTTCGTTTGTGTTGGTTGAACTATTCAAAAGGAAATCAAAGGCATTTGATGTAGGGGTATCAATGGTGATTGCAATGACCCTTGGTACCTTGAATGCACACTATTGGTTGAACGGGTATTTCGGGGCTAATATCTCGGACCTTAAATCTGTAGTCTTGCTCGGTGTGATCTTCTGTTCGGTTTGCTATTACTATTTCTATACTCGGGAGCAGCAGTTACGTGCCGATAACGAATTGGAAGTGGCCAAGCGTCGTCAGGCCGACCAAGAAAAGGTGGTGGTGCTGAGTCAGCTTAAGCAACTGCAAAGCCAAATTGAACCGCACTTCTTGTTCAACACACTTGCGACCATCAATGTGTTGATTGAGAGTGATAGCGCGAAAGCCAAGTTGATGCTCGAAAAACTGACTGACTTATTGCGCGTGACTTTGAAAAACAGCCGCACCGAGCAATCGACCATCGCACAAGAGGTCGACTTGTTAGACGCTTATCTTAATATTCAGAAGATACGCTTGGGGGAGCGCTTAGCGTTCTCGATTGAAACACACGAGATTAGCGATTTGCAGGTGATTCCACCGTTCTTGATTCAACCTTTGGTCGAGAATGCACTCACGCACGGCATCGAGCCCAAAGCCGCTGGTGGCCAAGTGAATATTCGTATTACTCAACAAGCACAGCAGCTAAAAATTGAAGTGGCTGATAATGGCGCTGGGTTGAAAACGCCTTCTGCGAATACGGGTCACGGTGTTGGGTTAAGCAATATTCGTCAAAGAATCGAAACCCTGTATGGTGATAAGGCGAGCCTAACGATTACTGAACACGCTGAAGGCGGGGTAGTCTCGACGATCTTGTTACCGTTGACTGAGGCAGCCGCCTAGAATTACAGATCAGAAAACACCGAACAGTGACGCAAAATAGATGATTTACAGTGTGAATTTAAAGGACTGACCATGAACAACCCAGCAGTACAGCCGAGCGTAACGGCGATTATCGCAGACGATGAAGCACTGTTAAGGCACCACTTAGACAAGAGCCTTGCTGAGGTTTGGCCGGAGCTAGAGATCGTTAGCAAGGCACAAAATGGTTTGGAGGCGATGGAGAGTATTCAGCAGCTTAAGCCCGACGTGGCTTTTCTCGATATTCGTATGCCGGAGCTGGATGGAATCTCGCTGGCGAAACAACTCAACAAGCTAGATTCGCCACCATTGATTGTGTTTATCACGGCTTATGACGAATACGCGGTCAAAGCTTTTGAGCACAATGCGATGGACTACCTACTTAAGCCAATCAATGAAGAGCGTTTACTGGCCACATGTCAGAAAGTGCAAGCGCGTCTGTCGAGCAATCAAACACAAACAGGTACCACGCCAGAACAGCCCGATATCACGGTGTTAATGGCTCAGCTTCAACAGCTATCACAATCGTCTTCCCAGCAAACGCAGCCTCCTTATCTATCGCAGCCCCTTTATCAACAGCAGAAGAAACATCTAACGTGGCTCAAAGCCAGTGTCGGGGAAGACATTCACCTAATCGCCGTCGATGATGTTGCTTACTTCAAAGCGGAAGACAAGTACGTGTCTATATTCAAAAAAGGCCAAGGCAGTTCGCTAGAGGAGTATATTCTTCGCGTGTCGCTAAAAGAGTTGATTGCCCAGCTCAATCCTGATGAGTTTTGGCAAATCCACCGTTCAGTGGTGGTGAAAGTGTCTGCTATCGATAAGGTGAAGAAAGGACTCTCTGGCAAGATGTCGGCGTATGTGTCAGGTGAAAAACTACCCATCAGCCGCGCCTCACAAGCGTTGTTTAAGGGTATGTAGAGAACTGGCTGAAATTTATGTAGCTTATTGATTTTAAATAGATGTAGTTAGCGAGTCTAAAATCGATTTAATAGGCTCTTATCTAAATGCCTATTTAAATGAGCACAGCGATCTTACATAACGATTGGTGATTTATAAAATAAAGATCCAGATCACAAAGATACTCATCAGGTTCAATATTAAATAATAATCTTTAGCTCAATCTGTATATTGTCGATGAATGACATTAAGAGGTTGTTATGAAAACATATTATTTAGCGACGGCGGTATGCCTTACCCTGGTTGGCTGTAGTTCAACATCAAAAACTACCGAAACGCCAATCCAGCCGGATCCGGCATGGACTTCAGGCCAACTAGAAAATGGCCTTACTTATCATGTTTATCCAGATCATGAAGAATCCGTATCTGTTCGTTTAGTCGTGCACGCCGGTTCGATTCAAGAGACTTCTCAACAAGAAGGCTACGCGCACTTCTTGGAACACATGGCATTCAATGGCAGTAAAAACTTCTCTCAGAACGATGTGATTCGTCTATTCGAAGACGCAGGCGCTAGCTTTGGTGCTGATATTAATGCCTACACTTCTTATGAAGAGACGGTCTACCAGTTAGATTTGCCAGATAACATCCAATTGCAGTCTGCTTTGACGTGGATGCGTGACATTGGTGATGGCCTGGATCTATCAAGTTCAGAAGTCGAAAAAGAAAAAGGCGTGGTTCTTGGTGAGTTCCGTATGGCTCGCCTCGATGATAAGTCATTCGGAGATATATATTATGATTACTTCGTTGAAGGCGGCCCGTACGAATCGCAAGATGCATTAGGGACTAAATCGTCGATCGTGAATGCTACTCCTCAAGGCATCACCAACTTTTATCAGACTTGGTATCAACCTCAAATAGTTGAGCTGGTCGTTTCTGGTGATGTGGACATCAAAACTGTGATTCCACTTATTGAAGAAAAGTTTTCTAGCTGGGAGCGTGGCGATACGCCGAGACCAGAGAAACAGAAAACGACCTCATTCAATGAAGATGATTATGTTGAGTACGCAGGAAGAGAAGCGCCAAGCATCACTCTGACGTTTAACCGCGGTTCAAATATAGTTGAAAATCATGCTCAGCAGAATCAACGCAGGTTAGATGAAACCGCTCAGCAATTGATTCAACGACGATTAGAAGCGGTGTTCAATGATGCCGCGTTCCCGACTCAATGGATTGCATCTGATAGTTATCGAATGGGCGCTTTTTACTATTCGTCAATAAGTGTTGGGTTTCCGGCTGGAGACCGTGAAGTTATCCAACAAGATCTGCTTTCTACATTGGCATCATTGCGTGATTTTGGTGTTTCGGAAACGGATATTGCTGGCGAACTGTACTACTATCAAGACTTGCTGGATAACATCGAGCATAACTGGGATAAAATGGACAGTGTTGAACACGCGAATTACAAAGTGAGTGCGTTAGTCAATGATCGAATAGTCCAATCACAGAAAGATTATCAAGCAAGCTTGGAAGCTTTCATTGCTAACTTGAGCCTTGAAGTGATTAACGACAACATCAAGAATCTACTTTCTGATGATTACTTTATTGTTATTGGGATGGACGACAATGAAGACAGAACAGCGGTCATTAACTCTCTAGATAGCTTAAAAGCCACGTATAGCGAGGCGGGAATTCCGCCGCTTGCGATAGGAACAGCCAGTGCTTTTGCTGTACCTAGCTCGCAAGGCGAGGTTGTACTTGCTGAACAAATGTCCGTAGACCCATATATCCAAAAGTGGACGTTGAGCAATGGTATCGACATGTGGTATCTGCGTGATTATGTGGCGGGTGATGATGTTGGGGTGATGTACATGAGCCTCGGTGGAAAAGCCGCTTTGGATCCGAGCCTTTACCCAGCGGTTGAGGTTGCGTTACCTACTTTCGCTCGAAGTGGTGTGGGTGAATTTACGGGTTCTGAGCTTTTAGCGTACTTTGATCGTGAAGATATTAGAGCTGATTCCTTTATTGGCAACACTCGCCATGGTGTTGAATTTAGTATTAACAAAGGTGGGCTCAAAGATACGTTTGCTGCGCTTTATACCTTCATAACTGCGCCTAAAATTGTTCCCGAGCAGTTAGAGGCAGTGAAACAGGAGTTTGTACAAGGTCAAGAATCTTTCTTGAGCAGCCCTGTCGGTCAGTTTGAGCGCGCAAGAAACCAGAATATCTATCGTCAAGACAGTGGCCACCTCTTTGTTGATAAAGAACGTGTTGAAGCGGTTTCTGTGGAAGACGTCGCTAATCTTCATCAGCAATTGTTTGGTCAAATGAGGCATAACCAATTGGTGATCGTGGGTGACATCGACCCAAGTGAATTAAAGCCTTTGGTTGAGCAATACTTGGCTTCGATTCCATTAGAAAAAGCTGAGGTTCCTGAATTTAAGGTGGCTTACAAGCAGCCATCTGAATCACGCATTGATTTAGCGATCAACAATGTGAATAGTGCAGAGTACATCTTACGAGTCATTTCTGAACCTGAAGCCGAAACCGACCAAGGCGTAACGGCAAAAGATATCTTCACGGAAAACTTGCTAGAACGACTGCTGGCGGCTCGTTTAGATGCTTATATTCGTGAAGAGTTGAGCTTAGATTACTCGCCATATACGTATTCATCATCCGCAGATAGTGAGCTGAGTGGTGAGTGGGTTATCGGGGCGATGGTAGCGCCGGAGAACGTTGACCAAGTCGAAGTGGCGATCGATAAAGTGATTGCAGACCTTTTACAAGGCGTCTCTGAAAAGGAAATGCACGCAGTCGTGAAACAGTTTGAAGCGGACTTCACGCCTCTCGAGATGAGCTCTATTGACCAAGCATGGTACCTGTCTCGTTATTTACTTCATGGTTACGATATCGAAGCTTTGTCTCAAGTTGAGCGAGTGGCGAGGTCGATTACTGCGGAAGACATGAATCAACTTGTCCAAAGCATCTTTGGTGAAGATAGCCGTAAGGTTAAGAACATCATGCGTCCTAAAGCCTAAAGCCTAAAGCCTAAAGCTTGAAACCAACAGAAAGAGACAACTCAAAGCCAAGCGAGCACCGCTTGGCTTTCTTGTTGTGCGCCGAGCATGGCGTTGATCTAGGAGGTGAAAGTCCTCTACGGGCTC